>CAZSAF010000018.1:12243-24855 GCA_964604605.1 uncultured Lachnospiraceae bacterium | reverse complement strand
AGGAGGGAGTACAAGATGAGGAAAATCAAGAGGCTCCTCTCTGTGCTGTTGAGTATGGCAGTGGCTCTTTCTTTGCTGGTAATTCCGGCATTTGCCAGTGAAGAAACACCCTGCATGCGCACAGAGGGATGTGTACGGGAGGATGGACATGCGGGAGACTGTGAGACCGTCCCTGCGGAGGTGGAACCGGCTCCGGAAGATGTGTCCGGGGAGCTGACGTCCACTCCGGGGGAGGAAGCCGAACCCACCCCGGAGTCAGAGACGGTGAAGGATCCGGAATCAGCACCGGAGGAGTCGGCGCCGGCACCGGAATCGGTGGTTTCCACGGAGCCGGAGGAGACCGCATCGCAGGAGCAACTGACGGTGGCTGCGGACGGATATACCGAGTGGACCAACGCAAACTCCCTTCCGGTCAGCGGTACCTACCGCCTGACAACGAATGTGGAGCTGAAGACCACGTTCCTTGACTATCCCACGGTAACCGGAACGCTGGTGCTGGATCTGAACGGCTATACCATTACCGTGGCCGGGAACGGCCAGTACGCCTATTTCCTCAATTCCAGGAATGCCAGCCTGACCATTGAGGACAGCGCGGGAGACGGAAAAATTACCAACAAAGGGGCCGGCAGCTCCAAAACCCTGATTCAGGTTAATGCGGGACAGCTGGAACTGAAGGGCGGCACCGTGGTCAACACGGCTTCCAACGGCTATGTGGTACAGGTGAACAGCGGGTCCTCCCTGGAGATCACCGAAGGTACCATCCGCAACAACACGGTTAACGGCGGCTATGCCGTGTTTATGAACGGGGATGCCTCCCTGGAGCTTTCCGGGGGGACCATTGACACGGACAGCACCTACAGCTCCAGCGCCGCTATTTACGCCAACAATACGGCATCCCGGATTGTGATTTCCGGCGGTAGGGTGGAGTCGGCGTCCCTGGGCATTTACGCTGCCTTTACGCCGGTGACCGTTACCGGCGGCACGGTGGACACCGTGGGATTCGCCTTCCAGACCCGGAACGCCACGGTGGCGCCAGCGGAAGGCAGCAGTGTGACGGTACAGAGTAAAACCGGGATTTTCTACACCTTCTCGGATTCCAATAACAAGGTGGAGGGCGGCAGTTTCCAGGCGCCAAAGGTGGTGCAGGAATATGGCGACACAGAGGGGAATCAGGAGCTGACTGTCACCGGCGGAACCTTTGCAGGCGCCGAGCCGGCAGAGCTGCTTGCCTATGTGCCGGACGGCCGGACGGCTCAGTCGCAAGAAAATGACACCTATGTGATTACGCTGGCTACGGAGCCGGATGAGAATTCGGTGGCTGTGGTGGACGGCGTGTATTACTCGGAGCTGGCCAACGCGGTGACTGCTGCCGGCGAGGAGGGTACGGTGACGCTGGTGGCGAATGTGGTGCTGGACAGCCAGCTGGTGGTGAAGGCGGAGAAGAGCCTTACCCTGGATCTGGCCGCCTACACAATCACCCCGGCGGCGGAATTCCCCAGCGCCATTTTGATTAACAACTATGGGGAACTGACCATCACCGGCGACGAGGGGACCATTGATATGACGAAAGATCCGACGGACGGTGCGGTGGCTGTCAATGTCAACGGAGGCACCCTTTCCGTCCGGTCCGGGAATATCGCCAGCACCCAATATGGCATCCAGGTGGTGGACGGCGGAACCGCCAACCTTTCCGGCGGAACGATTTCCGGGACCCAAAAGGCGGTTATGGTCTCCGGGGGAAACCTGCACCTTTCCGGCAGCGTACACCTGACCAGTGAGGATGTGGCGGCGCAGGTGCAGGGCGGCAGCGTGACCGTGGCGGAAGACGCCCTGCTGGAAGCCCCGTATGGTATTCTGTTGTTCAATAAAGGCGGTGTCAACCAGGAGGGCGTACAGCACGCCAGCCTGGAGATGACCGGCGGCACGGTGCGGGCCCAGGGGTTTGCCATTTCCGGAAACAACCTGCAGTCAGCTGGCTGCAGTGCGGTGGTCACCGGCGGCAGCCTTGCGGCGGCGGAGAGCCGGGCGGCGCTGAAGGTGATCACCAGCGGCGGCAATACGGCTGGCTTTGTCTCCCATGGGGACATGCTGGAGACCAGCAAGTCCAACACCAAGGTACAGGTCTCCGGGGATGCGGCAGCGGCGGCGGTGGATCAGGACGGAAAAACATCCTACTACCGTTCGGTGCAGGAGGCCTTGGCGGCCAACACCAGCGACGCGGAGGAGCTGCACATCTACGTGCTGGCGGACAGCCAGGTGAACCGCGAGATGCTGGAGAGTGAGAAGGTAACACTGACCACCGCCCCCGGCGTGGCCATGCAGGTCCAATCCTCGCTGGAGGGCTGGATTGTGCAGGCCACGGCCAATGTGGACGGCAGCACCACCTACTGGCTGGTTGAGACAGAAAACGCAAATCTGGCAGATCCTGCGGTGAAGATACAGGCAGGCCAGACAACGGTACATGCGGGAGAGACCATTGGCCTGACGGCGGAGGCATCCTGCGAGACGCCCGGCGTCACGTACCGCTATGAATGGTATCGGGATGGGGTCCTTCTTCCGGGAGAAAGCGGACCGGCCCTTACGGTGGCGGTCAGCGGCAGTTACACGGTACAGGTTACCGCCTGCCTGGAGCAGGCAGATGGCACAACCCTGCACTCCCATGTGGTGGAGAGCAGCCCGGTGGTATGCACTGTTACGCCCCATGCATACGGAGACGAGTGGAAGAGCGATGCGGACAACCATTGGCATGAATGCGCCTGCGGAGAGAGGGCGGACCAGGCGGCTCACATCAGCGATGACGGAGTGGTGACCACGCCGGCCACGGCTACGGAGGCGGGTGTGCGGACTTACCGCTGCACCGTATGCGGACGGGTACTGCGGACGGGGGCCATTCCGGCATTAGGGCAGGAGCATGTACATACCTTTGGGGATTCCTGGAAGTATGACGGCACCTACCACTGGCATGAATGCGCCTGCGGCGAAAAGGCAGACCAGGCGGCTCATAGCTTTGGCGCCTGGAAGACGACCAAACAGCCCACCGGGGCGGAGGCAGGCAGCAAGGAGCGTGCCTGCACGGTCTGCGGTTACACGGTGACGGCATCCACCCCTTCCCAGGGAGCCGTTCCTCCCAAGACCGGGGATACCAGCAACCTGACGCTGTACCTGGTACTGCTGGTGGCAGCTGGCGGCGGCTTGGATCCGGATGCGGAGAAAGAATGGTTAAATCGTATCTTTTTGCTGTCATTTCATTGTCCTACATCCTATAGGGTTAACGATCAGGGAGCGCCACCGGGCGCTCCCTGATCTCTTGTGCGGAGGAAGAAAGGGCGGCTCACGCCTTGAAAAATCATTCCATTTTTTGTACAATGCTTCTAAAAGGAGGAATTAAGCTATGGAACTGAATCAGGTAATGGAAGAAAGAAGAAGCATTCGCTCCTTTGCGGAAGGGAAAAGCGTCAGCCGGGAGACGGTGGAGGAGATTTTGCAGGCGGCGGCCCAGGCACCCACCTGGAAAAATTCCCAGACAGCCCGGAGCTACGTGATATTATCTCCGGAAAAAATGCAGCAGGTGCGGGAAGCCTCCCTGCCGGAATCCAACCAGCGAAATTGCCGGAATGCGGCGGCGCTGATTGTCACCGCCTTTGTGAAGGGTCAGTCCGGCTTTGACAACCAGGGCAATCCGGCCAACGAGCTGGGGGACCAGTGGGGAGCCTACGATCTGGGGCTGCATAATGCCTATCTGGTCTTAAAGGCCCGGGATCTGGGGCTGGATACCCTGATCATGGGGATTCGGGATGGAGAAAAGCTTCGGGAGCTGCTGGATATCCCTCCGGAACAGCAGGTGGCGGCGGTGATTGCCCTGGGATACCGGATGGCGGATCCCCAGAAACCCAAGCGCAAATCGCTGGAGGAAACGGCGGTTTTCTTCCAATAGGGCTGGCAGCACAAAGGGTAGAGAAGTGCCTCGGAGAAAAAACATTAAAAAAACACTTTTTTGCCTCTCCAATATGTGCTAGAATCAAATATATACTGAAAACAGTAAAGGAGGGATATGTATGCCAAGACCAGGAGGAGCAGAAGGTCCAGGTGGCCCGGGAAGATCAGGTGGCCCGGGAGGTATGAGAGGGCCTCGGGGAATGGGGCCGGGTGGCCCGCCGCCGCCCAGACGCGGCTGGGGCGGTTACCGGAGAGGCGGCTGCTGTCTGCCAGGCTGCCTCATGTATCTGATGGGGGCCGGCGGCGTGGTGGCCCTGCTGGTGATGGGGCTTGCCGCCTTGTTTTAGAGAAGCTGGTGTGCCCGGATCCAAGGGCACGTTTGTCCGCACACAGACAAATGGAATGGGAGTATTGCAGAAAATATGATTATCAGTGAAAAAATATTTTTGCTGCTGGAAAAGAAAGGGATGAGCCAGAAGGAGTTTTCCGAGAGAACCGGCATTTCCCAGAGCACCATCAGCGACTGGAAGCAAAAGAAAACCAACCCTTCCGCCAACAAGATTATGAAAATTTGCCAGGTGCTGCACGTGACACCCTATGAGCTGCTGGCAGAGGAAGACCTGGGGCAGCACGAGGATGCGGCGGAAAAGAGAATGGCCATGAATCAGGAGGAAGCATTCCTGCTGGAGAGCTACCGGGATTTTGTGCCCCGGCAGAAAGAGCGGCTGATGGGTTACCTCACTGCTCTGAGAGAACTGCGGTAAGGCGGGGATTAACGTTCATTTTACCAACACTCCACATTTTCTTCACACTCACAGCCTATACTGTCTCCGTATAGGTAAAAGAGATAAGGGAACTTACACAAGGAATAGGAGGTTGTGTAATGCAGAACAGACAGATTGCGGCGCGCCCTCTTCCATTGGAGGGCGCGTTTAACGTGAGGGACCTGGGCGTGTACCGGTACTGCCACGGACGGAAGCTGGAGGAGCATCGGCTGCTGCGGGGGGACAGCCCGGAGAGTCTGACCGATGCGGATATTGCGTTTTTGAAGGGATATGGGGTGATTGGCTCGGTGGATCTGCGGACCGATGACGAGTGCCGCAAAGGGCCTTCCCGCCTGCAGAATGTGCCGGGATGGTTTTATGAGCGGGAGCCGATCCAGAACGCCACCTGCGCCAGCGGCTTTGCCGGCGGGTATCCGCCCACCCTGGGGGCTTACTATACGGATTTGCTGATTAATCAGGGGGAGAAGCTGGTGCGGATCTGGCGTCTCCTGGAGCGCTGCCAGGACGGCTGCGTGCTGTTCCACTGCTCCGCCGGAAAAGACCGGACCGGTGTGGTGGCTATGCTGGTGCTGGCGGCGTCCGGCGTGGACCGGGGGACCATTCTGGCCGACTATGAGGTCAGCGGGGAAAATATGCGGACGGTTTTGGAACGGCAGAAGCAGGCGGCCCGGGAGGCAGGAACGCCGCGGCCGGACTATCTGTATGAATCCCAGCGCCAGGATATGGACCGGGCCCTGAAATACATTGAGAAGCTCTTTGGCAATGCGGAGGAATATCTGCGGTCCATTGGCTTGACCCGGACAGAAATCCGCCGCCTGGCCGGCGCCCTGGGCGCCGTGTCCATAGGAGAAGGGGAGACCGCCTGATCTCAGAAAAATAAAGTCTATAAGATAAATTGGACAAAAAGCACGGACTCTTTAGCGGGAACCGTGCTTTTTTCGGTTATTTGTTGACGAAAATGACGGCCGCATTGTATAATAAAACCGAATTTGGCAAACGGTGGGGCGAGGGGAGCATTCTGCCCTTGCGATCCAGAGGAGGGAACGCCTTGACGTTACAGCAGATCCGGTGTTTTATTACGGTGGGACGAACGCTGAACTATACACAGGCCAGCCGGGAGCTGTTTGTATCTCAGTCTGCGGTGAGCAAGCAGATCCAGGGGCTGGAGCAGGAGCTGCAGCTTCAGTTGTTCCGGCGGGATCATCACTCGGTGGCCCTCACCCCGGCGGGGGAATTTTTGTACCAGCGGTTTCGGGAGATTCTGGTCCAGATGGAAGAAGCGGTGGAGCAGGCCCGCTCCACCGCTTCCGCCTCCCAGGCCCAGTTTCGGCTGGCCATTCTCCCGTTCCTGGATATCAGCCGCATTGCGCCGGGGCTGTTTGACGATTTCGGGCAGGCCTGCCCCAACTGCCATCTCAATGTGGAATCCTACCCCCTGGAGGAGCTTCTGGACCATTTTTACCAGAAACAGGTGGACGCGGTGCTGGTCCGCACCTTTGACATGGTGAAGGGGCGCTCGGTGGTACGGTATCCGCTGTCCCGGGGGAAAACCTACATCTATTTCAGCCGGAAGCTGTTTTCCGGTCGGCGGGATCTGGACCGCCTTCAGGTCAGGGACTTTCAGGGGAAAACCATTTTCCTCCAGTCCACCAACAACAGCAACTACCAGCGGCCTCCCAGCCCGGAATTTGTGCGGAACTATGGGTTTCAGCCCAGAGAGGTTCAATATGTGACCACCTGGGAGGATATCCTTTCCAAAGTCCACATGGGATACGGGGCAACCATTGCCGGCCCCAGCTTCTGGATCTCCCGGGAGAAAAGCCTGCGCTGCGTGCCGGTGGTAGGAAGCCGGGCGGACTGCGGGATTGACGTGGTCTGGTTCCAGGACGGGGAAAATTTCTATCTGCCGGCATTCCAAAAAGTAATTTCCAATCTGACGCCATCGGAATATTTCTGAATATCTGCGGGGAAATTCCCAATTATAACAGACACGGCTATTCCAATCGAGAATAACCGTGTCAATTTCTTTCTATTTCACAAATTTTTAGACCACTGTTATAATCCAAAATAGATATAAAAATATATGAAAAAGGTGGGATGCAGATGAGAGATGCAGAGGCCAGGCAAAACACCATTTGCCGGAGCCAACAGGGAAAAGACTGGTTTTTAGAGGCGGATGTCTGCATTGTGGGCAGCGGGATCGCAGGGCTCTATGCGGCTATGGCGTCTGCCGAGCTGGGGCGAAAGGTCATTCTGGTGGATGCGGAAACCCAGCTGGGCGGTATGGCCTACAATGCCAATATTGGCGCGTTCTGCGGCTTTTTCTCCAACGGGAAAGATGCGGAAAGCTGCCAGCCTCTTACGCGGATCTTTGCGGAAGAAATGTTTGCGGATCTGGAGGCAGCGGGAGGGCTGTTTCCCCGGTATTCCTCGGAGACGCAGGTTCCTACCTATAACGATCTCTGCTTTCTCCGGTGGGCGGAGCACAAGATGCAGTCCATGGGCGTCCAGGTCCTGCTGGGCTGCACCGTCAGCGAGGTACAGCGGGAGGGGCGGCGGATCCAGGGCCTTACGGCGGTGAATCGCTATGGAAAGGTTCACGTGCGGGCTAAAGGGTTTGTGGATGCCAGCGGAGATGCGGCGCTGGCCTGGATGGCAGATTTGCCCTGCCGGAAAAGCGAAGTGGAGGTGCTGGGCTCCCAGGTATTCCTGCTGAAGGAAGTGAACTGTGAGAATCCTCCCACCAAGGAGGAAATCAGCGACCGGGCGGCCCAGACCGCGGAGCAGTACGGCTTGGAGCGCCTGAAAGGCGTCTTTTTCTACCTGCCCAATGAGGGCGGCATGGCATACGTGAACATGACCCACGTGCCCACCCCCATGGATCCGGTGGAAGCGTCCTGGATTACCATGGCCGGAAAAGATATGGTGGATCGGGTGGTCACCTTCCTGCGGAAGGAGTTTCCGGGGACCTTTGGCCGGTCCTGCATTCAGAAATACGGGGAAACCGGTATCCGGCAGACCCGTTCGGTGGCGGCGGTGCACCAGCTGACGGCCCAGGAGATTGAGGAGGCGGTCTGCTTTCCGGACCGGGTGGCCCGGTGCTCCTGGCCCATTGAGCTGCACAATGAGCGTAGCGGCTATGTCTGGAAGGTTTTTCCCTACGATCATGTACACTATATCCCTCTCTCCAGCATGATTTCCCCGGAAGCGGACAATTATGTGGCGGCGGGACGGTGTATAGACGCGGATGCCGCGGCGCTGGCCAGCGTGCGGGTCATGGGCCCTTGCGCGGCCACCGGTGTGGCGGCGGCCTATGCGCTGGATCTGGCCGGAGACGGCAGCGTGCACCAGATTGACATAGAGGAACTCCGCAGACGTCTGGAACGGAATTTAATTTAAGGGAAATTCCCTGTAAAAATTTATGAGATAGGAGGTTGAAGTTATGAAGTCTAACTCGTTGGAAGAGCGCTATAAGGATATTATGTCCAAAGCGCCGGAACCAAAGCCGGGCCCACTGACCCTGTCCGGCCTGTTTTCCATTGCCCTGGGGTGTGTGGTGGGCTCCGGCCTGGTCACGCTGATCGGCCCGGCCATGGCCTACACCGGCTACTCGGTCTGGCTGGCCTATTTTGCGGCGGTGGTCATGGGACTGGTGATGACGTTCCCTATTGTTATCACGTCCAGCGTAGTCCGGGTCAGCGGCGCCTACTATTCCCTGGCATCGGATATTTGCGGTCCCCGGTTCAGCGGCGTTATTGAGTACGCCCAGGTCCTGACCCCGGTGCTGTACGCCGGCTTCTACCAGGCACTGGGCATGTACATCAACCAGCTGTTCCCCCAGTTTTCGGCCAAAACCTACACCGTTGCCTGTATTCTGATCATGCTGGCCATCAACCTGCTGGGCATGAAGCCCTTTGAGAAGATCAGCAAGATTATGGCGGCGATTCTGTTGGGCACCATGGTCCTCTATGTGTGCTGGGGCCTGATTCATGTGGACCAGCCCATCTTCGATTTTGGCGGCGACCGGATGTTCACCGGCGGCCTCGGCGGCTTTGCCCAGGCAACGCTGCTGTTGGTAACCAGCTGCCAGGCGTACTACACCACCCTGTACTATGGCAAGGATGCCAAGCATGCTACCCGGGACATTCCCAAGGCCATGTTGATGACCATCCCCTGCATTATCTTTATGTACTCCGGCCTGGCCATGGTGACTGCCGGTACGGTGCCCTTTGAGGAGGCGTCCGGTGCTTCCACCATTCTGCCGGCAGCCCGGAATCTGCTGCCCTCGGTGCTGTACGTGCTGTTCGTCATCGGCGGCCCGCTGATGGCCATCATCACCACCGTGAACCCTGGCTTCAACAATATCCGTTACGGCATTGAACAGGCCACCGTTGACGGCTGGTTCCCCAAGGGGCTGATCCGCCATAACCGCTGGGGAATGCCCTGGATTGTGTATCTGATCTACACGGCCATCCTGCTGCTCCCCAACCTGCTGGGACTAAACATTGTCATGATCACCAACATTTACCAGTTCCTGTCCTACATCACCAATATGACCGTGGTGTTCTGCGCCTTCCGCCTGCCGTCCCGGTATCCGGAGGCCTTTAAGCGAAACATCTTCCACGTGAGCAAGCCGGTTATGTATGTGATCTGCCTGCTCAGCGCAGTGGCATACACCATCGTCTTCATTAAGGCGGCCCTGAACATCAGCCCTATATGCTACGTCATCGCCGTTGTGTTTATCGTGGTGGTTGTCATTGCCAGCGGATACCTGATCAAGAACAAGAAGCTGCACATTGTCACCTCCGTGTGGCCCAGCCCGGACCCGGCGGAAGCCAAGGCTTCGGAGGGCAAGTAAAACCGCATTGTATCGGAAACATTCTCTATCAAACAGGGGTGCCCTGGGGAATTCGGGCATCCCTCCCCAGAAAGGAAGGCTTTTATGAAAGAGTATCGAAGCAACAAACTGAACATCCCCGTGAGACGCGCTATGTGGCTGGCCCTGGGCAAGACGGAGGAGGATCTGGTGAAGCCAAAGATTGCCATTGTCAACTCGTCCTCCAACTATGCGGTCTGTTTCAGCCATCTGGATGAGATTGCCCGAGTGGCAGCCAAAGAGGTGGAGGCAGCGGGCGGCCTTCCCTTTGAGATCCGTACCGCGGCGCCGGTGGACTTCCTTTTTACCGGTCATGAGAATGGATTCATTTTGGGCAGCCGGGACCTGATCTCCTACGATGTGGAGTCCGCGGTGGAAGGCATGGGCCTGGACGGCATGATCTGCCTGGCCTCCTGTGACAAGACCCTGCCGGGCCAGCTGATGGCCGCGGCCCGGATCAACGTGCCCACCATTGTCATTGCCTGCGGCTACCAGCCCTGTGGCACCTACAAGGGCGAGCACTTTGACATTGAGGACCTGTTTATCCAGACCGGCCGCAAATCAGTGGGCCAGGTGACGGACGAGGAGATGGAGGAGATGATCCGGGCCGCCATCAAGGGACCGGGGGTCTGCCAGGGAATCGGCACGGCCAACTCCATGCACATTGCCTGCGAGGCGCTGGGCTTCTGTCTGCCGGGCACCACGCCGGTGCTGGCCAACAGTCCTGCCATGTGGGATGCGGTGAAGGCCGCCTGTCACCGGATTGTGGGGATGGTGGACGAGGATCTGAAGCCCCGGGATATTCTGACCCCTGCTGCTTTTGCCAACTGCGCCAAAACCCTGCTGGCGGTCAGCGGTTCTCTGAACACCATGAAGCACCTGCAGGCCATTGCCCATGCGGCCCAGTCGGATGTGGATGTGTTTGGCCTTTTTGACGAGTATGCCGGTGACATTCCGCTGCTGGCCGGCATCCGCCCCAACGGAGACGTATTCATTGACGATTTTGATGCGGCCGGCGGTACCCTGGCGGTGATGAAGCAGCTGGAGAGCAAGCTGGACGGCGGGGCCATCAACGCCAACGGCAAGACCGTAACGGAAAATCTGAAGGGCGCGGTGGTGAAGAACGATGAGATCATCCGTCCCATGGACCGGCCGCTGAACACCCGCCCGGGCATGATTATCCTTAAAGGCAACCTGGCGGATGCGGGCCTGATGAAGCTGCAGATTGACGATACCATCAAGACCGGCTACTTCCGGGGCCCGGCCAAAGTCTTTGCCAATGCCCAGCAGGTCATTGACGCCCTTAACGCCGGAACCATTGTCAAGGGCGATGTGATTGTCATCCGCGGCCTGGGGATCACCGGCACTCCCGGCATGGGCGGCCCCCGGTACTCCCTGTTCGCAGTGGACGGCAAGGGCCTCAGCGGCGATGTGGCCATGATCACGGACGGCAACGCTTCCGGCCTGTGCAACGCGGCCCTGATGGTTACGGACATTACACCGGAGGCGGCCACCGGCGGCGCCATTGGCCTCATTGAGGATGGCGATATGATTACCATTGACGCGGCCAAGCGCCTGCTGCAGCTGGAGGTTTCGGACGAGGTGCTGGAGGAGCGCCGCAAGAACGCGCCGGACTACCACAAGCGCGGCGAGCAGGGCTGGCTGAAGATCCTGCAGGAGCGGGCCAAACCCCTCACCGAAGGCGGCGTGATGGATTAAGAGGGGGACAAGAAGAACAGACGAGGAGGCGGCCGACGGCCGCCTCCTTTTCTGGGAGCGTTCCATTCCTGGGGAACTTCTTCCGCTTGTGTTTCAGTCTTATCGGGTTTCGATCTTATGCTCCTGGGCATACTTCCGGCCGTAGGAGGCCAGCTCGTCCAGGTAAATGTCGTTGTTCCATTTCCGGAAGCAGCAGCCGTTGGCAATGGAGGGGAAGAACGGCCCGCCCGGGCAATAGGTGTCAAATGCCCGCCGAACCTCCGCCCGGATTTCTTCCTCGGTGATGTTCTCAATGTCAATTTTCGGCCCGTCCACGCCGCCTACCATGGGCAGCTTGCCCTGGGTGATCCGCTGGATCTCCACAATATCGTTCTGGGGAATGGCTCCCTGCCAGATATCAATGCCCATCTCCACCATATCCAGCACCAGAGGCTGGCAGATACAGTCGGCATGGTGCATGAAGATAATGCCGCAGTCGTGGGCCGTCTTTACAATCTCCGTGTGCAGCGGCTTGATCAGCTCCCGCCAGATCCGGGGCGGAAGGAATACGTTCTGCTTGGAGCCCCAGTCGTCGTGGAAGAAAACAATGTCCGGCTTCAGGTACTTGGCCGCCAGCTTTAAATACTCGATTTTGTAATCGGCAATCTTCCGCAGGATGCCGGCCATCTCCTCTGGATATTCTATGTAGTTGATCAGTGCGTTCTGCATTCCCATCAGGTGATGTGACCGTTCAAACAGTCCGCCGGCGCAGAAGATGGCGCAGAAATACTCGTCCCGGTTGACTGCTTCTGCCTGCTTGATGGCCTCGCTCCAGTCCAGCCCCTCCAGGGTGGGAACCTTTAGCTGGTCTTCCCAGTGCTCAATGTCCTTGATCACCGCGTTCTGGTCGTTGACAACCGGATGAGGGCCGGGGGCCGTGGGGGGATAGAGATAGGTCGTTCCCCATGCGTCCTGATGGAGCTTCCCATCCTGCGGAATGCTGTCGCGCAGAATGACCGGATCCATGACAAACTGCAGCGCAGGCATGAAATCTCCATAGTAATCGGGTTGCTGACGGTTTAATACGGCCATAGCGTTTTGACGTGGTGTCATCATGATTTACAACCTCCTGTATCCGTGTTTTGGGACATCCTCTGTAGGTGTCGGAAACTGGTGGGTCAAAACATTTGCTTGCCCACCTCGCTATATATTTAATTTATAGCATTATACACATAAGATGTCAAACCATTCCTGCCGCCAGCAGCAAGCTGGCGGCCGCCCCCACCAGAGTGGCCAGCAGGGCCCCGGCCAGGGTAT
>CAZSAF010000018.1:0-12143 GCA_964604605.1 uncultured Lachnospiraceae bacterium | reverse complement strand
TTGGCCGCCAGAAAGTAAACGCTCATGGTGTAGAAGATGGTTTCCGTACAGCCCATGAGAATGGAGGCGGCCAGGCCGATTTGGGAATCCGGCCCATAGCTGGCAAACAGGTCTGTGACCAGCCCGTTGGCAGCGGAGGAGGAAAACATCCGCACCAGCAGCAGCGGCACCAGTGGGCCGGGAATGTGCAGCAGGTCTGTGAGGCCGGAAAGATAGTAGGTGAACAGGTCCAGGAGGCCGGAGGCCCGCAGCACACTGACGGCGGTCAAGAGCCCCACCAGCGTGGGGGCAATTTCCGCCACGGTTTTCAGCCCTTTTTTGGCCCCCTGGACAAAATCATCGTAGACCGGACGGCCCTGGGAAAGCCTGTAGGCCACAATGTAAAAGATGACCAGGGGCAGGATCAGATCCGAAAGATAAAGCAGAATTTGCATGGCGTATGGCCGGGGAAAAAGCCCGTACCTCCGGTTGGGGTTTGTTTCAGTAAAAATATATGTGCATATTTGCAAAGGTTTCTTATCTCTTGATTCTTTTGTTAAAAAGTAGTAAAATTATTCCGTAGGAGTTTGTGGGAAGGAGGGCGCTGCTGAGAGGCGGCGCTCTTTCTGCATATTGACACGCCGGACATACACGGCATCTGTGAAACACCCTCCGGGTGTATCCGGATGCCGTAAAAAGACGGCAAACAAATGGAAAGGAGGACTTACAAATGGCATATCTTTCGCGGCAGTGTGTGGACTGCCAGGAAAATACCAAGCGCTGTGAGGGCAAATTCTGGGGAAAGGATGAGAAGGGGCAGCCTTTTTCCGGCCCCATGTACCACTGTGACAACCGTGAGTGCAGAATCAACCGGGAACGGGAGCGGGGAGAACGGTATCTGCAGGGAGGCGGGGCATACGCCGATGAGCACAGGAGGCGGGCCGCAAAGCGGAGAAGCGCAAGGCAACGATAAGAAGTTCTGCAGACAGGGAAGGGGACGTCTGTTACGGCGCCCCGTCCCTGTTTTCCTCGGGAGGCTGGAATGGAAGCTCCAGCCTCCGAGAAACTCGTTGGTTCGTAATTGGATGGCTTTACACCGGGAACAGCCACAGACAGCAGAAAATGGTACTGACGATGGCAATGAGGAAGAACGGCAATGTAAATTTCAATGTGTTCTTCAGCGTGTAATTTCCAGCGGCAAAGGCCATGGCTACATTGGCGGCGCCAGTGGGCAGAATCGGGAAGTAGCTGGCCATGGCGGCGCCCAGTGCAGCAGCCCGGGGATCGTAGCCGGCAGCCATAGAGGCGGCAGCGGCCAGGGGAACAAGGACATTGTACACGGCGGTATTGTTCATAAAGTTGGTGATAATGCCGCTGGCCACGGTGAAGACCACTACAATGGTAACCCCGGAAGGGTTGCTGCCCAGCAGGCTGTTAATGGCGTTTCCAATGAGCACGCTGGCGTTGGTGTTGGTCAGGGCATCGGAGAGGACAAAGATGCCGGCCAACATAAAGACCATGTCGGTGCTCAGGTTGGAGAGAACCTCCTTGAGGGTCAGAGTCCGGGTGATCTGTAGCACAATGACGCCGATCACCGGGATCAGGTACATGGTGTCTCCCAGCTGGCTGCCAAAGAAGAAAGAACCCATGACGCAGACGAACACAATGTAGGTGATGATTTCCTGGTGCCGGGGAATGGCATGGAACTCCTTCAGGTTGGTGATTTTGGAGGCGTCAATCTCTGTCTTGGGCAGCAGTTTGTAAAAGATTACAAAGTAGGCGGACAGAAGGAGCAGCGGGATGATACTGACCTTGAATACGTCTGTGAGACCAAAGGTGTAGCCATAAGCCTCCAGGAAGGCGTTGAGCCGGGAGGCAGAGGTGGCGCCCATGGCAATGGGAACCTTGGAAGTCCAGATACTGGCCAGCAGGGCAGTGGGCAACAGTACCCGGGAGGCGCACAGCGCCTTGTCTGCGCTGAGGATTCCCAGCAGCATGATCATCAGCGCCACTGTGGTGGTGGCAACCATCATCTGGGCAAAGAAGGCAATCAGCAGGCAGAAAATCAGCAGAATGGCCAGATCTGACTTGCCGCCGTGCATTCCCAGGATTCTTTGCTGTATGGAATGCAGAAAACTGGTTTTTCCAAAGGCATAGCTGATGACAAAAATGCAGGCGATCATGATCAGCGTTTTGTTGCAGAAGCCGGAAAAGGCATCCTGGATGGGCATAACGCCGGTCAGCGCCAGCAGTGCGCAGCAAATCATGGTGGTTAGCCCGTAAGACCATTTGTTGAGGACAAAGCCGATAATCATTAAAACCGTGATAATCAGAACGATATAGGATGAATCCATCTTATAGTCTCCTTTCATAGCTGACGTGGTTCTCATGGCATTCCGTTACACTCGGAGGGTGTTTCCTTGGATTGCAGTGAAACTTATAGAGTCCGTTTATTCCTTAGCCGTATTTTTGCCTTCTTCTGGAATTACAGGCAAAATCAGGCGAGAAGCGGCCAAAGGCTTGTGGTGTACCGTGTTGGTGGCAATCGCCAGGTCTTTATCCGTGCCGGGGCGGTTTCCGGTGTTGTGGTTCCGGTCGTACATCGGGAAGCAGCTGCTGGTTACCTCCAGGCGGATCTGGTGGCCGGGGCCGAAGTAATTGCTGGTATTTCCCATGTCCACGGTCAGAGTACGGCTCTCCCCCGGAGTCAGCAAATGGGCGTCAAAGGAGTTGTTGTACCGGGCCCGGACAATACCATCGGTAATGTTCAGGGACCGCCCATCCGGATACACATCCAGGAGGCGGCAGAAGAAATCTGTATCCGGCGCAGAGGAGGAGATGGCCAGCTCTGCTTTTACCGGGCCGGTTACCTCAATCCCGGTTTCCAGAACCGGAGTAGAGTAGACCAGTACATCCTCCCGCTCCTCTATGGGGCGGAAATCCTGGATTGCCCCGGCGCATCCTCCGGGTACGCGGCCGGGAACCGGCTTTTCCGGATCGTAGATAAAGGAATCGGAGGCTTCCTCTTCCTCCGGCAGTTTCCGGGAGAGCGCGCCGTCCCCATGGAGGGTATTGGCGGAGCCATGGCTGTGGAGATAGAAATCGGTATACACGGTCCGGGCCAGGGGCCATTCCTGCTCATCCCGCCACTGGTTTTTGCCCATGATGTACAGGCGGATGGGGGCTTCCTCCTCCACGCCGGTCTTTTCTCCTTTCAGCCAATAGTCCAGAAAGCGGATGATGTGGGCCTGAATCTGCAGCTGATCACCTTCTGCCCGAGGGAAGCTCAGCTCACCCTGCTGATTGCTGAAAATGCAGGAGTGGTTCCAGGGCCCAATGACCAGACGTGTTCCTTTGCGGACATCCGGGTTGGGATTTTCCGTGGTCAGGGTGATAAAGTTTTCAATGGGGCCGTTTTTGGAAGAGGTATCGTACAGGCCGCAGTACATTAAGGCCGGGGTGGTGACTTGGGTCAGGTCAATGGGGCGTCCTTCCATCGCCGGGATTTTGGGATCGTCAAAGCCGGCCACCTTAATGCGGTACTCCTCCATATAAGGGAACCAGGGATAGAGCTGCATGGCGGGCATATCAATTTCCGGGACATACATAAACTGTTTGCCCATGTCCTTTGTGTTCTCTTCCAGCTTTTTCTGTGCCTCGGCCCGTTTCTCCGGGTCTGTAATGCGCTTCAGATACCGGTCGGCCTGCTGAAGCAGCCAATCCGCATGGAGGGCATTGGGCAGAAAGCCGCCGGAATATTTGGGTTTGCAGCCCTGCATAAAGGGGCAGATACACTTCAGGTGAGGCGGCCGTTTGGCGGCGGCGGTCAGCTGGGTATAGGCGTAATAGGAATGACCGAAGGTTCCCACGTTGCCGTCGCACCAGGGCTGGGCGGCGGTCCATTCAATGGTGTCATAGCCGTCGTCTCCCTGATCCATAAAGAAGTTCACATCCCCGTCTGAGGTGCCGGAGCCACGGACATCCTGGTATACCACGCAATAACCGGCTTTGGCAAAGCCAATGGGGCTTAGCTGTCCCCAGCGCCGGTCCAACGTTTCCTTCTCGTATGGAGAGCGGAACACCAGGGCAGGGTGCTTTTGGTCATCCTGGGGGCGATACAGATCGGCCCGGAGAATGACGCCATCCCGCATGGGAATCTCCACGTCCTTTTCAATTAGAATGTTCATGGTACATGCTCCTTCCTGTAAAATGCAATATAGAATATAAAAAAAGTATAGAGTCATTTTTGCAAATTAGGAAATACGAAAATGCTTATGATATATAGATGGCAGAAAATTTACGCTGGCTGAAAAGAAAAAATTGATTTATAATGAAACAAACAGTCTAAGAAAAAAGGGCAGAGGGGAGGAAGGAGGAATGCGATATGAACTTGCTGCAGCTTAAATATTTTCAGGAAATTGCCCGCTATCAGAATATTACCAAGGCAGCGGAGGCTCTCCATGTCTCACAGCCTTCTCTGAGCACCTCGGTTAAGCACCTGGAAGAAGAACTGGGAATTACTCTGTTTGACCGCAGAGGAAAAAGCATTGTTCTCAACGAGAATGGGCAAAATTTTCTCCGGGACATTAATTCTGTGTTTGAGCTGTTGGAGCGGAATCAGCAGAAAAAGAATTTTCAGGCCAGCGGCAGGAGACAGGAAATTTCGATCGGCGGGGAAAAGAGCGAGTTGATGCTCTCCTCCTTTATTGCCGGCTTTGTCTCCCGTTATCCGGATGCGCTGATCACCTTTCGAAATTCCGTAAAAATGGCCACTCTGGATCCGGAAATTCTGGATTTTTTCATTTACGCGGAGCCGGCGGAGAAGGATAAGCGGGGGAAGCTGATCCTGGAGAAGGAGGGGCACAGCATTTTGCTGCCCAAACAGCATCCCCTGGCGGCCTGCGACCATGTCAGCTTGTCCATGCTCCGGGAGGAATCCTTTGTTTTTGTGACGCCCCACTCCGGCATTCTGCCGCCGGGATACCGGATTTGCTGTGACAGTGGTTTTCAGCCGGACGTGGCCTGTATCACAGATGAGCGCACCGTGATGCTGTCCCTGATGGTGGACAGCCGTCTGGTCTCCATTGTCCCCTCCTCGGATGCCTGTGCATTTACCCATATCGGCAGTTTTGTAGCTTTTCCGGTGGATCAGGCGATGGAGCGGGATATTGTGCTGTCCGTGCCCGCCCGTAAGAAACTCTCTCCCATTGCCAGAACTTTTCTGGAGGAGCTGTCACAGGTTCCGGCGATTCAGCGTCTGAACCCAGATTTTGACAGATCGTTCTTCGACAGCATTCCATGACAGGCAAACAGCGATTGAATAGAGAATAAAGACAAAAACCAAGAGTTGTTTTGCAGCATTTATCTGCTATACTGGAAAAAACAATGTCGCAATTTCAGGAGGGATGGTATGAAACAGATCGTCGATCGGAGCCAGTTTGCCCAAGCTGTCTATGACCTGCCTTACGCAGACGCCTCGCCCAGTCAGAAGCTGGATATTGTCTATCCGGAGGTGGGGCAGGCCCCGTATCCGGTGGTGGTGTTCTTCCACGGGGGCGGATTTGTGGGAGGAGGCAAGGATGATTTTACCATTGCCTTTGTCTTTAAGCTGCTGGCAGGAGGCTATGCGGTGGCCTCGGCCAACTACCGTTTTGCCCTGGAAGCCCCCTGGCCGGCGCAGATCTTTGATGCCAAGGCGGCCATCCGGTACCTGCGGGCCCATGCCCGGCAACTGAAGCTGGATACAGACCGGCTGGCGGTGGCGGGCAATTCCGCCGGCGGCACGTTGGCGCAGCTGATTGCGGCCACCGGCGGGCGGCCGGTTCTGGAGGATCTGTCCCAGGGGAATGCTGCGTACAGCAGCCGGGCCCAGGCCCTGATTTCCTGGTATGGCCTCAGTGATTTTGAGCAGGATGCCCAGAGTCCGGGTACGCCGGCGGATATTTTCTGCCGGTCCAACGGTATAACGGAGGATACGCTGAAGGCGGTGTGGGCAGAACCCGTGATCCGGGCAGTGGATGTGCTGCTCCGCCGGAAGGGCGCAGAGGATCTTCCGGCCGTCCGCGCCATGAACCCCGGCAGCTATGTGACGGCGGACTTCCCGCCGGCGCTGTTCCAGCATGGGCTGGCGGATCCGGTGGTCCCCTCTGACCAGTCGGAGGCTATGGCCCGGAAGGTCAATGAAGCCTGTGGCCCGGGAAGGGTACTGCTGGATTTGTTCCCGGATGCGGGGCATGGGGCGCCGGTGTTCAAATCCCATGAGAACATAGAGCGGTGCCTGCAGTTCCTACAGGAACACATCCCCAGCGGATACCAGGAAACACCGCAGATCCGCGAGATTGGGATTGTCTCGGTGGAATAAAGAGCCAATCAACAGAGAGAAAGTAGGTATGGAGGAAAGAATATCCGCAGCCACCAGGCGCAACTGGCAGCGGCTGCATACCGACGGCAGCGGTCGGCTGACCCGGCGCGCCAACAAGACAAATTCCCGGAAGAAGATTTTGCCGGCGGAATATTGCACGCATCCGGAGAGCCAGCGGTTTGTCCGCTGGATTGGAGAGCAGGCGGAGGAGCATGGCTGGGAGGCTGTTTCAGTGCTGTGGACGCTGGGGCGGCGGCTGCTGGAGCGAAAGGGCCTTTTGAATCAGCCCCATGTTCAGGCGGTGTTGGACGGGTATCCGGCCAAGCCGATTCCGGCGCTTGCTGAGGAGAACCCGGAAACACCGGCATTGCCGGAGGATGAGTGGGATCTGCTGGGGCTGGTTTACCAGAGCCTTCTGCCGGAGGGGGAGAAAAATCGAACCGGCTCTTACTATACGCCCCAGTCCATTGTGCGGGAGCTGGTGGAGGGCATGGATCTTTCCCAAGGGCAGGCGTTTCTGGATCCCTGCTGTGGCAGCGGCGCGTTCCTGCTGGCGGCGGAAGCGCCGTCTCCCCGGCAGCTGTATGGGGTGGACCGGGATCCGGTGGCGGTGATGCTGACGGAGATCAACCTGCTGCTGCGGTATCCGGAAGAAGTATTTGTCCCACAGGTGGTCTGTCTGGACTATCTGCGGGAGGATGGCAGGAAAATTCGGAAGGGGAACGGCCAGAAAGGGGAAGAATGGCCCCGGCAGTTTGATTGGATTGCCACCAATCCGCCCTGGGGTGCGGTAACAGAAAGTGATTTTTCTCCCCGTTGGATGGCCGCCGGAGCGTGGGAGAATGCTGGCAGCCGGAGGGGAATCCAGGAATCTTTTGCGCTCTTTTTTCTTCGGGCCTGGGAGCAGCTGCGGGAAGGAGGCGGTATCCGGTTCCTGTTTCCGGACTCTTTGCGGAATGTCCGGGCGCACCGGCGGTTCCGGGAATTTTTGCTGCAGTATTGCCGGCTGGACAAGATTACCCGGTATGACAGTCTGTTTTCCGGCGTGTCCACCAGCTGTCTGGCGCTGGCCTGCCGGAAGGCACCGCCCCAGCGGATTTTGGTGCTGGAGGAACAGGGCAGCCGAAGGGAACTGCCGGTTTCAGCCTTTTCGCTGACACAAAATTGTGTGTTCTGCTTTCCCCGTCCGGAGGAGGAGACGATTCTCCGGCGGATCCGGGAGTTGGGACGGCATGACCTGTCCGGCAGCCGCTGGGCCCTGGGGCTGGTCACCGGCAACAACCGGGAGCTGCTGCAGGAGACCTGGGAAGAGGGGCTGGAGCCCATTTATACCGGCCGGGAGGTGGAGCGGTATGTGCTCCGGCCGCCCCGGAAATTTCTGCGGTATGACCGGGCGCGGCTGCAGCAGGCGGCGCCGGAGGAGGTCTACCGTGTGCCGGAGAAGCTGGTGTACAAATTTATTTCCCGGCGGCTGGTGTTTGCCTGCGACCGCACCGGCAGCCTGTTCCTCAACAGCGCCAACCTGCTGCTGCCCCAGGTGCCGGGCATGAGTACCCGGACCGTGCTGGCATTTTTAAACTCCCATGTGTTTCAGTTTTTTTACCAGCAGCTGCTGGGGGAAGTCAAGATTCTGAAAGGCAATCTTCTGGAACTTCCATTTCCGGAGCTTTGCGGGGAGCAGAATGCCCGGCTGGAAGCGTGGGTGGAGGGCATCCTGGCCGGAGACAGCCGGCTGGATGCGTCCATTCAGGAATGGCTCTATGGGTTTTACGGTTTTTCTGAGCGGCAGGTGCGGATGCTGCAGCCGGACGGGAACTAATTCTCCTCACCCGGGCAGGCAATCTCCACCATCTTTTCAATCATCCGGTGCAGCGCCTGGGCGGTTTCTGTATCCGCTGCCCGGTAGTAAACCTCTTTCCCCTCCCGGCGGCTGACAATCAGTCCCCCGGCCCGCAGCTGCCGCAGGTGGTGGGAGACGGCTGGACTGGTCATGCCGGTGATGGCAGCCAGATTGATGACGCATTCCTCGCAATGGCAGAGGAGCCAGAAAATCCGGATGCGGCTCCGATCACAGAGCTGTTTAAAAATATCGGCTACCGTCTGAAATTCTTCTTCCTGGGGCATTTGCTCCAGCACATGCTTCGCATGTTCCCCGTGATCATGGGGCAAAATGATGTTTTCCATGGGATGTTCCCCCTTTTTTAAATTTTCCGACCGCCGTCCGGCACACCTTTGGCGAGGCTGTCCGGGAAATGGGCATCTGTGCGGGAAATCCGCTGCCAATACCGGTCCAAGATATCCTGCAGTAAAATCCGCTGCATTTCCTGCTCCGCCCGCTGTTGAATTTGGTCAAAGGAATCCTGCAGGGCCAGCTGGATATTGACCCCCACTCCGCATTCCGGGTTGGTGTGGGTGTCCAGGTGAAGCAGCGGTTTTTCACCCTCTACGGCCCGATAAATATCCAACAGGGTGATCTCCGAAGGCGTTTTAGCCAGCGCCGGCCGGGGATGGCCTTTGACGCTGTAGAGCAGGCCGTGCCTCCGCAGGGCGGACATCAGCTGTCGTACGCAGCCAGGATTGGTTTTCATACTTTCCGCGATTTGGTCACTGGAAAGCGGCACGCCGGAATTGAGGGCAATAAAAGCCATAATGTGGACGGCATCACTTACCTTTGTGGAATATTTCATGGGATCCATTTACCTCCAAGATGTAAATTTAATTATAACAGCATATGGACATTTGCGCAACCCCGTGTTATGGTATTGCTGTTAGATTAAAAATGATAACAAAAGCAGCGGAATGGAGGAAACCGATGATGCAAGAGGACAACCGTATGTTTACGGAAATGCGTAAAGCCGCCTGGCAACGGCTGCAGGGCTGCAATCCACAGGAAATTGGCCGAAGAGCCCAGGTGGCTTTTGAGCCACAGAGGCAGATGTTTTGCCTGGAAAGCCTGGGGCAGCCGGTACAGGTTGCATATCCGGCTTTTGCAGTGGAGGGGGCCCGGAACCCGTGGCACGAGCTGTTGATTCTCCATTATCTGGAGATGGCGGACGGAACGCCTCTTTCCGGCCGGACGATTTCTTTTGGGGAACTTCCCCAGGGAATGGTCCGGGGAGGCGGCTTTGACCGGGACAGCGCCAACATACTAGAAATGATTCTGAGGGAGAGGAATCCGCGAGAAATGAAAGTCATCTGTGAAAACCTTGGGGCAGAGTCAATAAAAGGCAGGGCGGACGTTTCTGCGGTGTTCTGGTTCTTTCCCCGCTATCCCATTACCCTCAATTTTTGGTTTGGGGATGAGGAATTTCCAGGATCTGGGCGGCTGCTGTTGGATTCAAGTGCCGAACATTATTTGTCTGTGGAGGACGCAGTGACAGCGGGTACTGTATTGCTGGACTGTCTGCGGGAAGAAAAGTATTTGGTCTCTGCCGCAAGAGCACCACATTTTACCTGAAACTCTTGTCGAGAGTCAGGTTAGAAGTGGATTTTGGATAGATTGTTTTCCGGTGACAGACGTCTCCGTTTGCTTGTTTGCTGCACTCTCACAGAATCTATGTTATGATTATCTATAAAAATGAGAAGTGTATCGAAAGGGTGGGTCTTGAACTTAACGGGCGGTTCAAAGGTGTTAGATATTGAGGACATACCTGACGGGAGGAAAGCGAATGGAACGTTTGGATTATTTGATGGTAATTGCAGAAGAAGGAAATATTACCCGAGCAGCGGAAAAACTGTACATTTCTCAGCCGGCCCTCACGAAATATGTAAAAAAACTGGAGGAAGAATATGGAGTCCGGCTGCTGGAACGGTCTCACCATTCCGTAAAACTGACCAAAGCAGGGCAAGTTTTTCTGAATGAAAAGCTGAAGATTGCGGCTATGGAGCAAAGCCTTCGGAAAGATCTGAAAGGGCTTATCTGCAGCCGGGTGCGGATTTCCGTGGGTAGCGGCTATTCCAGGGGAGAAAGATTTCTAACAGCAGCTGTGGAACGGCTGTTGGAATTGCATCCCAATGTGGATGTGGATTTCCGGCTGGGAGGAGAGCTGACTTTGATGGACAAGGTTGTGCGGGGGAAACTGGATTTTGCTTTTGGAGTGCTGAGTGCCGGCAATTATACGGTGGAGCAGCGGGTGCTGGCGGTGGAGATGTTGGGCCTTCTGGTCCCTAGGTCTATGGGAATTGTACCGGAAGATGTGGACCCGGCAGATACTGTTTGTAATCCGTATGTGTTGGATCGGGAGGCCCTGAACGGCCAAAATTTTATTGCGTCAGATAATAGCGTAGGAGCGTATCTGGGCTATAGTGTTCTGCTATCCCAATATGAACTTTCCTCTCCTAGAGTTATAACATCCAACAGCGGGTCACATATCCGCTTGATGATTCGGCAGGGACTGGGCTATGGGTGTGGCTACGTGAGCCCGGATGGGGAAACTTTGCGGAATGAAAAGGGAGAGTACGTTTTGTACCGCTGTACGGTTCCAGGATTACCTTTGCAGCGGGAAGTTTCTATTGCCTATGTTCGGGAAAATGAGAAGCGGAAGCTGTTGGAGGAACTGGGGAGTTTATTGGAGGAGGCTTATGAGGAAGGTTTGACAAGACGGCAAATCGTTCAGAACAATAACTAGTTGGTTATGGAAAGAGTCCAATAAAGATATTTTACAAATATGGATATACATGATAAAAAAGAATTATCTCCGGAGAAATAAACAAGATGGAAGAGAGGGAAAATCATGGAGTCCAGTATTTGGGCAATTATTTCACTGTTGGGTCTGGTTGGGGTAATTGTAGTTGCCAACGTATGGAAGATGAATGTGGGCTTAGTGGGCTTTGCCATGGCAATGTTGCTGGCTACGTTGGGAGGTCTGAATATTAAAACCGTTTACGGTGCTTTCAATACGCAGCTGTTTTTGCGCATCCTAAGTTTGCAGTCGTTAATTGTTTTAGCCCGCACCAACGGGACCTTAGAGATGGTAGGAAATCGATTTATGCGGTTGGCCGGTGGGAAAGCAATTCGATTACTCCCTATTATCTTATACATTGTATACGGCATTTCCGGATTCTTCAATATGGGTATTGATCAGGCGCTTACGCCCTTGCTCTATACAGTGGCGTTTGCTATGGGATTTGAGAACCCGTTTATTTTGACCTTTGTTGCCTTCTTTGTCCTCATTTCTTTTGGAAACAGCCCATTTAATATGATTGGCAATATGGTTTTGGGATATGCAGAAACCGCTGGGTTTTCACTGGATGCATGGGCGTTTTCCGCTGCCCCAATTTTGTCGGGGACTATTATTTTTGTTATATTTTATGTTGGTTTTGGATGGCATAAAATGAAACCCCGGAAGGGCAGCGAGCTGCTGGGAGAAAACAAGCTTGAAAAAATGAAAAAAGAGCACTGGCTGACAATATTGGGATTCTTAATTTTTGTTGTTGGAAATATTGTATTTAAGCTGGATTTAATGGTGTTACCCATTATTGTAATGATTGTATTGTGCTGCCTGGGGTGCGGAGATCCGCGAAAAGTACTGCAGGGAATTCCATGGGGCGTTTTAATGATGATCGGCGGTATGACGGTTTACGTCAGCGTCATCAAAGATTTTGGAGGAGTTGAATTGATGGCGGGAGCATTGGCTACCATTGCGAATAAAACATTGCTGGCACCGACAATTACCTTGCTGTCCGGTATTATGTCCACATTTGCCTCTGGCACCGGCATTGTAATGCCTACTGTAACGGCCATTATCCCTAGCCTGATAGAGCTGGTTCCGGATGTCAACGTGCAGTCTCTTTATGTGGCTAT
>CAZSAF010000017.1:16327-25836 GCA_964604605.1 uncultured Lachnospiraceae bacterium | reverse complement strand
TGTAGGTGTTTTTGTTATCCAAAAAAAATGGAATTTCCTATAAAGTAAAAAAGAGTCCACAAAGAAATACACCCGCGGTGGTGCACCCCTTCGTGAACTCTCATTCACTCTCCAAAAAAATCTGTATGCAGTTGCCTTAACCAATATAAAACTTTTTATCGGTTTTGTCAATCGACTTTCTGGCTTCCGCCATCCGCGCTCTCTGTCCCCTCATGCCCTTCTATGTTCCGGATGACCCTGGCCGGAACACCCGCTACAATGCAATCGGCAGGCACATCCTTTGTCACCACCGCGCCCGCTGCAATCACCGCATTGTCCCCAACGGTGACACCGGGGAGCACGGTGGCGTTGGCGCCAATCCAAACGTTCCTTCCGATACGGATCGGCGCCGGAAATAAATCGTGCCGCTCTTCCGGGGCAATCCCGTGGTTGAGGGTTGCCAGCACCACATTGTGGCCGATGAGCGTCCCATCCCCAATGGAGATCCCGCCCTGATCCTGAAAACGGCAGCCGCTGTTGATAAACACGTTTTTGCCAACCCGTATGTTCTTACCGCAGTCGGTATAAAAAGGCGGAAACATGCCAAAGGTTTGATCCACCTGCCTGCCGGTTAATTCTGAGAAGATTTTCCGGATCTCTTCGGGCGTGTGGGAGGAGTTGTTCAGCTCCGCAGTCAGCCGCATCGCCTGGTGGGAGATCCAGCCGGAATACTGCATGGCCTCCGAATCGGCCCGTACCGGCTGCCCGCTTTCAAACGCAGCCAAAAATTCCTGCAAGGTCATGGAAACCGGCGGCTGTGGCTCTGCTGGAAGGCTTTTTCCGAACCGATACAATTCTTCCCGTTTTTCCGGTGAGGAGTTCTGCCCATCGTAGGCAGTGAAGATCCCCATATCCTCCAAGTGCAGATAGTTCAGGAAGGAATTTTGATATTCATAAATGGCCCCGCCATACACATGGTCGCTGCCGGACGAAAGGATCAGCGCCGCTTTTTTCAGGCGCTTGGGCCGATCCAGCGCATAAATGCGATGGATGGCACACTGGAGCTGGCCGGAAAAGCCATGATAATAGATGGGCGAAGCCAGCACGAGCATCTCCGCCTCATCCAGAAGAGGATAAACCTCCTGCATGCCGTCCTGCTGTACGCACTGCCGTTCATGGCCGGAATCCTTTTGGTGGCAGTATTCACAGGCAAGGCACCCGGCAATTTTCTTCTGGCAGACATTCACCACATCCACCCGGTGGCCGTTTTCCCGCGCCCCTTTTGCGAAGGCCTCCACCATAGCCGCCGTATTTCCGTGGGGCCGGGGGCTGCCGTTTAAGACGAGTATTTTCATCCCCTAATCCTCCAGTGAAAACGTAACCGTTACATTGCCGCTGCCCAAAGCCTCCTCCCAGCCGGTGAGATCCTGGACCCGGCCCAACCGGGTATAGCTCCAGGAATTGGAGCCGTAAAACATCACAATCTGGTTTCCCTGATACAGCACGATGTCCCCGGCCTGTGTGGTGGTCTGCCGGTTGCTGGCCGGAAGGCTTGCTCCCAGAGGCCCTACTTTTTCAAAACCGGCATAGTCGCTCATCTGGATGGTGACAGGCCCCTGTTCCATCATGGCCACCAGCGCATCTACCGCTGCGTTTTCTTCTAAAATGGCAGTAAAGGTACTGCCGCCAACCTGTACCTGCATCTGCATTTCGCTGTTCTCCTCCTCGTTCTGTCCGCTTTCTGCCCCTTGCGATTCTATGGCTGTGCTGATAACGGATTCTGCGGAAGAAGATGGCCCTTCCACCGGGGCAGCCGTACTGCTTTCTGCCCGCCCGCTGCCACCACAGCCCGTAAACAGTACCGCCATGGATACCATAGTCGCAAGCGCCCAAAATCTTGCTTTTTTCATCGTTCCATCGCCACTTTCTTCCTGCCATTGGAAAAGAGCTCTTTTCCAGAGGCCATTTCGTTTTATCTATAGTGTAGTACCCACAAGGTGAACAATCCAATACTTATGTCTTATCGTTTTCCATAATTGAATCAAATCCAAGGGCCAGAGCAATTCGTATGAATCGCTCCAGCCCTGAAATGGAGTAATGGATACTTCCTTTGCCATTACCCAGGAAATTCCATCAGACGGAATCTCCCAAACGCAATACCGTCAGAGAGGAGTCCCGAAGTGTGTAATCCTTGCGGTCAGCCCGCACCTGAAGGGTGGTGGGTACCGTATTCACCGGAAAAGCCTGGAAGAAGGACAGAACCACAGATTCATTCTCTGTATGGAACGTGTGCTGGGCAAAAGCGCCCGGCACCGCTGTCCCATTCTGATAAAGCTGCAGCATCAGCCGTCCGGAATTTTTCCCTGCCGTGGCAGTGGTGCGGAAAAAGACCATGTATACGCCCGTTTGGGCAACGGTCACATTGGTGGTGCCCGGCGTATGGCTCAGGGCATCTCCGCTCACCAGAAGATTCTGTTGGAACACCAAGGCTCCACCGGCGGAAGTAGTCTGTTTTGCTGCGTTAATGGTCGTCAGCACATCCAGCGTGCAGTGGCAGGGGCAGGTTCCATCGGCTCCCCGGGGAATCACAAAATCAAAGATTGCATTCTCCGGCGTACCAGAGTTGGATACCATGGCATCGGTACCGGGTGCCCCGGTCGTCACTGTACCAACGGCAACCGTAGCTCCAGGACCGGTGGCTCCCTTGGGGCCGGTGGGGCCGGTCATTCCTGTAGGACCCTTGGGGCCAGCAGGGCCGGTGGGACCGGTGGCGCCGGTGGGACCGGTGGCGCCGGTGGGGCCCGTAGGACCGGTGGGACCTGCAGGGCCCTGGCGTCCCCGGGGACCACGGCAGTCTTTCTCTCCCTGGCAGCCCCACACAGAAGCATATTCCTGGGTGGTCAAATCCTCATCCTTATGTTTTTTTCGGAAAAACATGGGGTATCTCCTGAACATTCTTTCTTATTAACCTATGCGGAACGCCGGGAGAGGGTGCCGGAAATTTCTTCGGCCCATGCCGCCAGGCGACCACCCGGACGGCTTTCAGCACCCAAAAAACAGAGGCCCCCGTCCGGAGGCCTCCACCAAACAAACTCAGCGAAGCAATTTTTGAATTTGAACAATATAAAGCACAAAGGAGAACAGCATAAAGGCCGTGCAAATTCCAATGGAAAGATTCGATATACCGGCCGAGATGTTGTACCACAGCACATGAAGGATCACCAACGCATCCAGCAGGGCAGTGGAAATCTTTCCATGCCAGGCGGCACCGTAAATCTGGCTGCGTCGCAGCAGCTTCAGGCGGTTGAATCCGCCGTAAGCCTCCTTGACAATCAACAGGGCCACCGGAACCCACATCCAGGGAAACCGGCTGGTCAGGCAGATCAAAAGCACGCCCTGGGTCAGCTTGTCCGCAATCGGATCCAAGGCTTTGCCCAGATCGCTGGTCATGTGAAAATGCCGGGCAATGAAGCCGTCCGCCAGGTCGCTGAGGAAAGAAACCACCAGGACCACGGCGGCAGCCGGATAATTACCTTTCACCACGTACAGCCACACAATAACGGGCAGCAGTGCCAGCCGGAGAAACGAAAGCAGATTGGGAATCGTCCATATTTTGTGGCTGGCCTCTTCAGAGGATGAGGGTTGCATGTTGTATTCTCCTTATATCACTCGGTCCGCAGTGCTGTTACTGGATCGTTTTTCGCGGCCTTCCGGGCGGGGAACAGGCCGCCGATGAGGGTCAGGATGACACTCAGGATCACCAGCACAGCCCCGTGGACAAACGGCAGGGCGGCGTTGATATCCGGTTCTCCGGTGAGGGAGTGGATTAGTGTGTTGCCCGGGATCAAAATCAGCAGGGTCATGCCAATACCCACCAGGCCGGCAGCCAGGCCAATGATAAAGGTTTCAGCATTGAACACCTGGGCCACATTCCGCTTGGATGCGCCAATGGCCCGCAGGATGCCGATCTCCTTTTTCCGCTCCAGCACGCTGGTGTAGGTAAGGATGCCGATCATAATGGAGGAGACGATCAGGGAGATGGACACAAAGGCCACCAGCACATAGCTGATAATGTCAATGATGTCCGTCACCGAGGACATGAGGGTGCCCACCAGGTCGGTGTAGATAATCACCTTGTCATCCTGACCGGACTCTTCCATGCGGGTGTTGTAGTCGTCCAGGATTTCCACAATGGAGGCCTTGCTCTCAAAATCCAGAGGGTAGATGGAAATCTCACTGGGAGTCTCCAGATCCGCATAGCCAAAATTCCGCAGATTGTTGGAGTAGGAAGCATTCTCCGCCGTCATCAGGGACATCAGCAACTCGGAAAGCTCCTCCTCGCTCATGGTCACCTGGATGGCGTTGGCAAAGGCCTCCTCATCCACCTGGAAGGCATCCTGGAGGCTGTCCCCCAGCTGACTCATGGCATCCTCCAGGGAGGAGGTCAGGCTCTGTCCCAGCTGTTCTGCCAGCTGTCCCATCACGGAGGTCATCATGGTTCCCATGTACTCCTCCAGGGCAGAGGACAGGGCATCCGTCAGGCCGCTGCTCTCCATCATGGAGGCCAGGGCGGAGGTCAGCAGCTGCTGGGCCTCCTGCGTGGACAGGTAAGCGGCAAAATGCTCCCCCATCCGGCTGGGGTCCGGCAGCCCATTGGCCACCGCGTATTCCTGATAACCGGCCAGCAGATCAGCGGCAAATGCCTCCAGATCCTCGGAGGAAATGGAAACCTGCTGGCTGTTGGCCAAAATTTCTGCCACGCCCGCCGCCAGAATCTGCTGGGCTCCCGGCGTGGACAGATAGGCGGAAAGGTATTCGCTGAAGCGACTGGGGTCTATGGCGGTGATCCCCTGCTCCGCCGCCCACTGCTGGAAACCGCCCATTACCTGGACAATCAGCTGCTCCACCGCCTCCGTCGACAGGGACACCGCCGGGTTTTCCGCCAGGAATTCCTGCAGGTTGGTAGCCAGCCGCTGCCGGGCCTCCGGCGTCTGGAGATAGGCCGTAAAGTTCTCTCCCAGCTGAGAGTAATCCGCTTCCGGGTGCTGATCCGCATAGGACTGATAGCCCTCCAGAAGGCTGCCAGCCAGGCCGGCCAGCTCCGCCGAGGAAACGGAAAAATCCGCCTGTCCCAGAATGCTCCCCAAATCCAGGCCTGACAGCTCCGGCAGCTCCAGGCTGCTGAAATCCATCATCCCGGAGAGGTCCGAAAGGCCGCCCAGATCCAGGGAAAGGGCATCCTCGTCAAACTGGAAGGCATTGGCCAGGGCATCTTCATCCACCTGGAAGATGGAGGCCAGGTCGAAGTTGCTCTGGCTGTTATCCTCCCCAAAAGTGTTGCCGGTAAGCACATTGACATCCGGGTCCGCCAGCTGCTCCCGGACAATGGTGCTCTCCGCGGATTCCTGGATAATATGCTCCGTCAGGGAGGCCGGATAGCCGATGCCGGAGGAAAGCATGGAAGCCACCGCTCCCTCCACCGGCTGTACCACACCCACAATGGTCAGGTCTTCCCCCTCTGCCACCAGGTTTTTCACAAATTCCGTGTTATCCGAGCGATCCCGCCACAGCTGATACTGGCTGTCGTACTCGTAAAAATCGCTGTCATTGACCAATTTGAAGGTGATGCCCAGCAGCTCATCGTAGGAATAGGAGCGGATGTCATCCGGGGTGGTCACTTTTTCCTCCTCGGCAAACTGATTCACCATCTGATCCAGCTCCTCCGCATCCCGGAGGCCCAGGGTGTACAGCAGGAAGTCGCTGATGCTGCCGCCGGAGGTCAGCACCACCACGCATTCCTGGTAGGACTCCGGCCAGCGCCCCGCCTTTACCTCATACTGCTCCTGGTACAAGTCCGCGTCCGCCGGCATCTCATAAAAGACGTTTGTGCTCATCATGGAGGACATCATACTGCTGGTGCTGGAGGATGCCCCCAGGCCCAGCGACGCCAGGGACTGGTCCGGATTGACCTGGCGCACATCCCCGTCCTCCTCCACCCGGTAGATCCGCGGCGTCACATCGTAACTGTACTCAATGGCCCGGGTATAAGGCTCTATGCCACTCTCCCCACTCTCCAGAAAGTCCTTCAGGGAGGCCAGATCGTTGGTGTCCACGGTGGAGAACATGCTGGTGAGCATCTCCGCCACATGGACCTCCCCGGAGCCGCCGGTATCCGCCGTGGTCTCCTCCGCCGCGTCATCCGTCATACCGGACATCATGGAAGAAAAGTTCATGCTGGTATTTTGAATTTGCAGGGGGTACTCGGAAAGGGTGTCCTGCTCAATGGAACGAATGTACTCGTTGACGCCGTTGGACAGGGACAGGATCAGGGCGATGCCGATGATACCGATGGACCCGGCAAAGGCCGTAAGAATGGTCCGTCCCTTTTTGGTACACAGGTTGTTGAAGCTGAGGGACAGGGCGGTCCGGAAGGACATGGATGCCTTCCCCATATTTTTGTGGATGGGAGCCGCCTGAGTCTTTTCATCTACCTCAAAGGGATCGGAATCCGCCCGGATCTGCCCGTCCTTCAGGGTGACAATCCGGGTAGCGTAGGTCTGGGCCAGCTCCGGGTTATGGGTGACCATCACCACCAGCCGGTCCTTGGCCACCTCCTTCAGCAGATCCATCACCTGAATGCTGGTGGCGCTGTCCAGAGCGCCGGTGGGCTCATCCGCCAGCAGGATATCCGGATTATTCACCAGGGCACGGGCAATGGCCACCCGCTGCATCTGCCCGCCGGACATCTGGCCGGGTTTCTTGTGCAGCTGATCTCCCAGCCCCACCTCCTCCAGGGCTTGGATGGCACGCTGCCGCCGCTCCGAGCGGGAGATGCCAGAGATGGTCAGGGCCAGCTCCACATTGGCCAGCACTGTCTGGTGAGGAATCAGGTTGTAGCTCTGGAACACGAAGCCGATGGTGTGGTTCCGGTAGGAGTCCCAGTCCCGGTCCTTATATTTCTTGGTGGAAATCCCGTTGATAATCAAATCTCCGCCGTCATACCGGTCCAGGCCACCGATGATGTTGAGCAGGGTGGTTTTGCCAGAGCCGCTGGGGCCCAGGATGGCGACAAACTCACAGTCCCGCAGATTCAGGCTCACATGGTCCAGCGCCTTCTGGACCAGCGAACCGGTTCGGTATTCTTTGCATATATTTTTTACCTGCAGCATAAATGTGTTGCTCCTTCAAGAGATGCCCGTGGGGAGCCAGCGCTTTCCCACTGTCCTGTTGATTTCATTTTGCCTGGTCAAGTATAGCACAAAAGCATTCTCCTGCGCAAGGTGTTAATTCTTATGTAAAGATAAATAAAATATGAACAATTTACCCCGTCAGCCATTTTCTCCGTTCACGGGACGTCGGCCAGCCGGAGAATGGTCAGAGAAATATCGCTGTAGAGCAGGGTTCCCCGCTCGCTGACCAGCTGCAGGATTGTGGGGACACTGGTCACCGTAATGGGCTGTGAAGGACTGATTGGCCACCTCCTCCGCATTCTGAAAGGTATAGTGCACGCCACTGCCCACCACCGGCGTACCGTCCTGGGTCAGATAGAGCAGGGTAGAAACCGGAAAGGAGGCATTGGAAACCGGGGCAATGGTGCCATTAAAGAGGACCAGATAAACTCCCGGCTCCTGAATCACAAAATCACTGGAATTGTTGGCATGGGTGATAGCAGCCCCGTAATCCACCGTGTTGCGGTCAAAAATCAAGGCGCTGGAGGGGCGGCCGCCTGGCACTCCCGTGGCTCCCGTAGGGCCAACAGGTTCCGCCGGCCCGGTGATGCCTTGCCGCCCCCGGAGTCCCCGGCGTTTTACCTGGCTGCGGCAACCCTGCACGGAAGCATATTCCTGGGGAAACAGATCGGAAGGGGATGATTTGCGAAAAAACATGGACAGGTTCCTCTGCCTTTTTCACCAGTATATGCGGCAGCCCCGGTTCCGTGTGCGGCAGACACTCCACCCGTTCAACGGAAATTCCCACCCAAAGCCTCCCGGCACCTCCGCAGGCCTTCCGCAGGAATTTCCAGATAGCAGGCCGGATTCACAAATCCGCCCTCCTCCAGCTTCGGATCTGCCAGCAAAGCCTGACGATACCACCAGGTTGCCTGGTCATACCGGCCGCCGTCCTCAAAATACCGTCCCAGCTCACAGCACACCTCTCCCCGGAACAGATCATCATAGGCAAGGGTCTTCAGCAGAGCCTCTCCTTCTTCCTCCCGCTGTCCCAGAGCCCGGTAACAGAAAGAGAGAATCCGGCAGGCCTCAATCTGGTTTTCCTTCCAGCCGTCCGGGGCGGTCCAGAAAACGCAGAAAATGCTCCACCGCTTCCGGATACTGCCCGTGGTAATAGAGCTCCCGGGCATAGTAAAACTGATTCCGGGGGCCAAAGGGCTGCCCCTCCTCTCGCATAGCTTCGTAAATCTCCAGATTGCGCCGGGAATAGGGGGCCGCCGCCTTCCGGTGTTCAATGGAGATTTCCTCCTGCCAGATGTTCCCGGTCAGGGGAACCGCCTCGTGAACCCGCCCCTCAAAGCGGTAGCCTGCCCGGTTCCGCCAGATCCGTTCCCGAAAAAAAGAGCAGGAAGGGGGTCCCTCCGGCCCCCCCCATATCGTACCGCAGCATCACCAGGTCCACCTCCTGCGGCGCGGAAAAATCATTCTGCCAGGGGAAGTCATAAACCCGCTCCGTGTAGCGGGCGGCAATCTCCTTGGTGCGGTCCCGGGATCCGGTGTCCACCAGAATGATCTCATCGGCAATCCCCCGGACACTGTCCAGGCACCGGGAAAGCACCGCCTCCTCATCCCGCACAATCATACAGAGGCTCAGGGTAATCATGGATTCCCTCCATAAAAGGCTTTTTCAGCAGTATATGCCGGTTTCCAACCGAAAGAGCAAAAACCAGATGCCTTTTTCCGGAAGATGCAGTATAATTTCCTCAGATGGCAAGGGTATATGCCAGAATACACCAGAAGGGGGGAAAAGACGTATGTTCCATAGCGGAAAACGTTGGGGGTTGGCAGTGGGTTGTATGGTCTTAATCGGCTGTATTGGCTGTGGCTCGGGCCCAACGGAGGAAATTCGATTGAAGGCAGAGTCCCTGCCGCGGATTGGGGCGCGGCTGGAGTCTTTGGCAGCTGGTTGGGAAGCATCCGGAGAAGTACCGGAATCCGCCGGGCAGTAGCTGGAGCCTGCCGGCACGGTTCTGGAATCCGCCGGGGCCGGTACGGAGCCTTCGGTGGAAACGTCCCCTTCCTCCAGAGAAGAAGTAAGGCAGACGAATACAGGGAATGAAAGCCGGAAGAAGCAAGCTGCCGGCCGGGAGAAGCCGAAAGACCGCCCGGAAGAAAAAGGAACCGACGCTCGGCAAGAACCGGTGGAAACCTCCACGGAGGAACCGGAAACCCAGCCGGCAGCGGAATCTGAAACGGAACCGGCAGAGACGGCGGAAACAGAAAAACCGGCTGGCAACGGTGGTTCCTTGAGGGATCGGAAGCGGAAATCCTGCAGCAAAAGGCCGCCCTGGGACGGGACAA
>CAZSAF010000017.1:0-16227 GCA_964604605.1 uncultured Lachnospiraceae bacterium | reverse complement strand
TTGAGGGATCGGAAGCGGAAATCCTGCAGCAAAAGGCCGCCCTGGGACGGGACAATTCCTTCTACCAGGAGGCGGGGCGTTATTTTGAGAGCCGTGGGGTTACCGATCTCAACAATTACGATTATCTCTTCCGCACAGACAGCCAGTATTATTCCGCGGAAGATTTTTCCGGCTGCTCCTCTACCATTTTGAAGCTGACCAAAAACGAAATCTATGCCCGCCACGGGTGGATGTTTTCCAACCCGGAGCTGTATGAATTCTTCCTGACCCGCATGTGGTACCAACCGCAATATGCGCCAGAGGAATTTGATGACAGCTGTCTCAGTGACTGCGAGCGGGCCAACCTGGACCTCCCGGTAAGTCTGGGCGCCTGAATCCGGAACAGATAAAATGGAAAAGAGGCCATCCTGTAAAATCCAGGCTTTCTCAAAGCCCGTGACCGTACAGGATGGCCTCTTTTCTTCGTTCTTACAGAGAATTCCGCACAAATCACCTGTTTCGCCGCAGCAACTGCCCCACGGTTTCCATATCACAATGCTTTTTTCTTCTGGTCCATCCATTTCCGGCAGCCCAGGCCGGCCAGCGCCCCGGCACAGGCCAGAAATAACACAGCCCAGAGCCCCAGGGAACGGTCATCCCCTGTTTTTGGTCCGGAGCCAGCAGGGGTAATATCCTGTGCAGACCGCAGTGTAATCCGCCCGTCCGCCTCCAGCACAAAGGCTAGGGAGATGCTGTTTGTATTCTGCCCCGGGCGGATCACCGGATTTCCGTCCGCATCCACCGTCAGGGAAAGGCTGGCGTCCTCCCCCTTCGCAAGAATCATCTGGCCATGCCCCACAATCCGCCCGTCCCCATCCGTGGCCACCACGGTGTGGGTGCCGGAGGGCACATCCTTCAGGGAGAAGGAGCCGTCGGAACCGGTCGCACCGGCCTTACCGCCGATTTCCAGGGTCGGGCCGGAAATGGGGTTCCCCTGGTGATCCACCAAGGTTCCACTGAGATCGTTCACCCGGTTATCCGGGGCAGCCGGGCCGTCCCCAAAGAGGGCTGTCAGCTCCGCGTCCCGCACCAGGGCCGGGGCCGTAAACACGCCGTTTTTACCTGGCTGGCTACATCCTCCCCATTGTAGGTCAGAGAACAAGGCACCTTTCCGTCGTCCGGAAGGAGCCAGTAGGACTGCTCCCGCTGCCGCTCCACCTCCGTCTCTGTTCCGCATACAGCTCCGTCCGCAATAACCCGGCCGCCGGGATCAGCGCCGCGCTTCCGGCTGTTCCCCCGGCTTTCCTTCTCCGTCGTGGGGATTGGTGTAGGTAATGGTAAAGGTCAGAGTGGCGCTGTAATCACCGGATTTTGCCTCCTCCCATGCCTCCTGGCTGATGTATACGCTCAGGGGCGTCTGGGTTCCTGGTTTCGTATCCTCCGGATAGACCACGCTCTCGAACGCGCCGTCCGCATCCTGTACCTGATAAGGAATGGTATAGCAGCTGTCCGCCTCGTTCTCCAGTGCCGTCTGCCGGGAGAGAGACACCGTCACATAGGTGTCCGGCTCCAGATTTCCTTCTTTATACGCAATGGCTCCGATGGGATTGTGCTCCACGTCAAAGGCAATCTCCGCCTTCTCCGGAATCACCACTTCAAAGGTGGCCTCCTCGGAGGTGGTCACCGTGGTGTTTGCCTCCATGGGATCGCTGTCCTGGTCAAGGGTGGCAGCCCAGGCCGGAACCGCCAGGGAGAGGCACAGGATGCCCGACACCACACCGGTCAATACTTTCTTCATTGTCCGCCCTCCTCGTATTCCTCATAGCTTATGGCAAAGGTCATGCTGCCGGTGTAGAATCCGGCCTTGACCTCCTTCCCGTCCGGGGTAACCGGCGTGCCAAAGGTCAGCGTAGCGCCGATTATCTTCTGGGGTTCCTCCTGGAATGCATCCAGATGGATGTCCTGAAATGCCGCTATCACCGTACTGCTGGTCAGCGTGGCCTGGCTGTCGCTCAGCAGCCGCACCGGAACCTGGATGGCATAGTCCGAATCATCCTGGTCCCGATCCAGGGTTACATTGCCGTTGGTCAGCCCCTGGGCGATCCGCACCTTCACTGCCATCCCTGGTTCCATGTTGGCCACGGATGCGGCAATCTCCAGATTCTGGTCCAGGCTAACCTGCTCCGGAATAATCACCTCAAAGTCACTATCCACCTGATAGGTTAGCTTTAACGGCTGGTTATCTTCCCCTCCATCCGGCAATTCGGAGGCAAGGGCCGGGACGGCCAGCAGGGTGCATAAGGCCCCTGCCACGCCTGCCCGAACCGCAGTTTTTCTCCTTTTTTGCAAGAGAACTCCTCCCCTCATTCTTTCTCCTCCTGGCAGGAAATGGTAAACGTCACTGTTCCGGAATATTCGCCGGCCTTCTTCTCTCCCTGGGGAGCACCAAATTGAATGGTGCCATCCATCTCCAGGTTCCGGTCCCGGATATTCCGACCGCCCTCATTGAGAGCCAGGATCAAGCCATTTTCATCCTTCTGCCCGTATGCCTCCGGATCTTCTGTTTGTCCCGGCTCCTCCGTTTGTCCTGGATTCTCCGGATCTTCCGTCTCCTCCCAGCCCGGCTGCTCCAGGGTCAAAGTATAGACCGTAGCAAACTCTGCGCTCATCTCCTCCACCGGCGTCTGGACTCCCAGAACGCCGGAGACGAAGGTCACGGTACCGTTGCCGCTGAACCGGACGGAGATCAGCTCCGAACCCTCGGCCTGCCAGTCATAAAGGATACTGGTTTCCGAGGCGCCCAGCGCCTCCGTGCGGACCACTTTCCCATCCACCAGAATCTCCGCAGTCATGCCTTCCCCGTAGGCAAGCACGCCTGCCACGGCCAGGCCCTGCTGGGCACAGCCCAGTTCCACGGAAACACTCTGGCCGGCCTCCAGGGTTTTCTTGGCCCCGTACACCTCGGTGGGATTCCGATCCGCATCCAGAATGTCATTGGTGGCCGCTTCCCAGAGTTCCCCGGACCAAAGATCCAGGCCCATCTGTTCCACCGGATACAGCATCAACCGGTTTTCCACTACCCGGGCCTCATAAATCCCGCTGACCGGGCCGCTGCGCAGGCCGTAGCCCTCCTCCGGTTCCGTAACCACCCGCAGGCGGAAGCCATTCAGCACCATGTCCCCGGTCTGCAGGCGTGTTTCCGTATCCCCATCCTGCAGGTATACGCCCAGGGACCCGTGCTCCGCCTCCTGAATGCTCGCCAGAGCCGCCAGGTATTCCTGGCCATTTACAGTGATGGTGGTCGCCTGGGATACCAGGTACAGGTACAGCTTGCCGTCATCGCTGAGGGCAGCCACCTCCCATTCCTTGCCCTGGATCCACACTTCTCCCATGGAGCTTGGCGCAAAAGCCAGGGGAACCAGGCTCTGGCTTTCCCCGTTGACCGGGGTGGTCCCCAGGCCGCTGCCGCCCATGCTGTTCACCGCCTTCCGGGAGCCGCCCAGAATGATCAGGCTGCCCACCTGGAACGCTCCGGTTACCGTCAATCCGCTGCCATTCAGGGTCAGCTGGCTTTCACCGGTGCTGGTGATGGAAGGAATGGCGCGCACCTGTTCGGTACGCAGGGTCAGCCGGCTATCTTCCGCCTGAGAGAACCCGGAGGACAGATCCGTCTGCACCAGGAATACCGCCTGCGCGTTATCCATCAACTGCACACCGCCGGAAACCGCCCGGGCTGTCCCGTCCGTCAGGCCCATCTCACGCCCGTCATAGCGGTACACCTGGCTGCCCTGCACGGCATAGTGCGGATACAACCGCAGCGGTTCTTCGGTCAGAGACACGTTTTCCAGCATCGGCAGGTCCACTGCCGTGGCCGTGGCGGTATCGTCGGATACGTAGATCCGATAGCACCAGACATTCTCCTCATCCGCAAAGAGCAACTGCTTGCCGTCATCTGCCGCGGTGACGCAGGTAATAAAGTTTCCATTTTCATTGGTCCAGATGTCCAGGTTGGCGTAATCGCCCATGATCTCCCCGGTGCCCGTATGCCGCACCGGCTGCAGATGAATGTTGGCCGGCAAGCCGGAAATCTCCAGCCGGAACTGGGTACCGGGCTCCGACACGTACAGCTGATCGCCGCTGAGAAGGCTGGCCCCGGCTGCCAGCCGGACATTCGGCGCATACCACAAGCCCCTTATGTTCCACTCAAAGTTTCCACTTCCATCCCCAATCTGCAGGGTGCCTCCGTTTACCGTCACCGCCCCTGCCTGATGGTTGCCGTAGTAAATGTAATCTATATAGGTCAGCTCCAGCCACTGCTGATCTGCCTGGTACTCTTCCCGCTCCGCGTCCGTAGCATCTCTGTCCGGATATCCGTGCACAGGGCGCTGCGAGCCTTCGTCAAGGTTGACTGACGGATAGAATATGGTGCCTTCCAGCGTATCCTGCACGGTAACATAGCCGCTGTTTACCACCAGGGGAGGGGTTCCATAGCCGCCATCACCGGAAGCTCCGGAAACGCTGCCGGTGATGAACTGGGCAATATTCACCCGCCCCCGGCTGTTGACCACAAGCTCGCCGCCGTAGGCGTCTGTGGGGTTTTCATCCCCCTCCCAGGCGTCCGCCGCATGTCTGCCGATGGCCAGGTAGATGTCGTCTCCCCCTGCCTCGTCGTTCAGGTTCATCCGGGTATGGTCATCCTAATTCCAGACGCGGACCCAGTCGGTATAGCAGTTCTGGCAATAGCCGTCCTCCGGGATGGTCCCGCCGTAGATCGCCTTGTTGTACAGCCGGATGCTGCTCAGGTAGGAGCCGTCCCACTGGCCAGTCGGATCCCCTTTTTCCCCTTTCCGGAGCATGTACAGGTATATATCGTTGCCGTCGGCGCCCTGATTCAAATCCCCGTCCCCATCCCCATACACGGGAAGGGGCTCATAGTAGTAGGTGCCGTTCTTAACCCAATATCCATCCTCGTACTCCACGCCCGAGCCGTTGGCCCGCACCCGTCCGATCAGGTCATAGACCGCTCCGTCCGGGATCGTCTGACTGGGTACATACATGTCTGTTGTGGCGCCGGTGTCCGTCCAGGTGATGGCCGTTTTGTATCCCATATAGATATACCAGCCGCCGGATTTCCGGTTCAGTTTCCCGGCGTTGGAGTAGCGGTTGGCGTTTTTGGGCAGCAGCAGCGTATAACCGCGGGAGGTCAGCTCCGCTTTCGCCTCTGCCTCACTGCCTCCCACCCCCAGGGCCAGGTCCGTGATATAGGTCCCGGTGTGGAAGACACGCTCGCCATAGACCAGCTGGTATTGATCCGATTCCACATCGCCGATGGACAGGTTGTTCCCCTCCTCTCCTTCCAGGATCCGCCGGGAATCCGGATCCGTCAGGGATACGGTGCCGATGGAATTTTCCCCGGCCAGGTTCAGCGTTACCTGAGGTTTCTGGCCGCGGGCGGTGGAAAAGCACAGCCGTGAAATGTATGCGCCCTGCAGGTTCACCGTCTCCTCCGTAATCTCCTCGCTGAAGCTGACCGTCTTTCCGCTTCCCACCAGGGTCAGCGGCCCCTTGCGGACACCGGACTGACTTCCCATGATCCATTCTCTGTCTCCAATAAGCAGATCGTCGGAGAGTTCCAGCATATTGTCCTCCTCCCCGGTGGGCGTAACCTGGACCTTCCCGTCCTGCACTGTCACTTCATAGTCGGACTGCACCGGATCGGTGATCGCCACCTGGTAGCCGGAATCCGCGTTGGGCAGCCAGATGGTCAGAGTACCGGTGGTGGCCGTGCCAAACCGATGCAGATTCCAGTCCACACCGTCCACCGTCACCTGGGTCGACTCCTCCAGGTTGGATTCATGCGTCCGGTACGGGCGAATGTCCACCGGGTAAAGGATCTGGCTTCCATCGGTGGCAGAGGGCAGCTCGCCGGTGCTGGTAAGGCTTCCGCCCCGGCTCCCACCGCCGCATAGTCCGTGTAGGTCGCATAGCCGTAGCCGTCCACCCAGATGGTATAATCGTTTGAGGTGTAGTAGGCCCCGCCGCCGGTGGCCGTAACCGTTCCTTCTATAATGAGAGTCACGTTTCCGTCAATCACAATGCCCGACTCTCCCGGGCCTCCGGAAAAGCTCTCATCGGTCAGGGTGTAGGTACCTCTGGTAAAGGTGCGGGAACTGCGGCTCTCCGCGTTGGTCTGGACCTGCTCCACCTTCTCGGCTTCCTCCACAGCCTCCTCCTGCACCACTTCCTCCGGCTCCTCCGCCGCCTGCACCGTGCGCACCGGCGTAAAGGGAACTGAGGCTGCCAGGATGGCTGCCTCCATCAGCAGCGCCAGGCTCATGACGAAATAGCAGTCATTGTACTCCGGGTTGTGCAGGTTGACGCTCTGCTCCGTCTGGCCGGCCCGGAGGGTAATGGATTTATAGCCGGGAATGGCAATGCCGGCCTGGGCCTCCCCTGCCTGGGATTCGCTCTGCTGGCCCTGCCAGGCCACCGCGTTTTCATCCAGGTCCGGCTGGGCAATGGCTTCCGTCGAGCTTTCCCCGCCGCCGAACCACCGCCGGCCATTGAGCCCCAGGATCACGCCGCCGGCCACCAACAGCAGCATAACCACCGCCAGAACCGCAGCCTTCTTTTTGGTTAACACAATCCCCTTTTTTTCGGACATGCTTGCTCATACCTCCTCCCCGTTCCGCAGCCCAGGGGTGCGGGACGGTTTTCTATCTTCTATATTTATCAGGGAATTTTCGGTTCTGCCGTGTCGTTTACGTTCCAAATTTGACCGTTTACGCAGAGGTGCCATTTCTGACTTGTTAAAAAAAAGAAGTTCCCTGTAAAATGGAAGCCAGGAGGTGGAATCATGAAAAAGTTTTTCAAGTGGATGTTTCCTCTTTTGTTTTTATTGCTCTGCGCAGGCGTCTTCCGTTTTCTATGGACGTTTACATCCGTAAAGCAGATGATGCAATATATTTCCTGGGATTCCATCCTTCAGGTAAACGAGGACGGCTCGCTGACGCCGTATACCCCGGATGCCTATGGAAATACCGGCTCCGCCTCCCAGGTAGGGAAGGTTTTTCGGCTTTCCGCTGTGATCCCGGAAGGGTTGGGCACCGGGACCCTTCTCTTTGAGACCTCCGGGGAAGAGCTGGCTCTTTGGCTGAACGGAACGGAAATTTACCATTCTTCTGCCCTGCTGCCGGCGGAAACCATGGGGCTATCTCAGGCGCAGATTCCTCTGATGGTAGGTGTCTCCGGGGAGTTGACAAGGGAATGCACCATTCTGGACGATGTCAACCGGATGTTTCCACCGCTGCTGCGCTTTCTTCCGGATGAACTGACCCTGGCGGAGCCCATGGCCCAGGCCAACCTATATGGCATGCCGGCAGGTGTTGCCGCCATGGGACTACTGCTGGCCATGGGGCTTTTCTTTCTGGGGATTGCCCGGGGATATGTAGATATCAGCCTGATTCCCCTTTCCATTGCCATGGCCAGCCTGATGATTTTCCGGCTGGCACAAAACTGCGGCTATTACTTTCTTCCTGCCAGCGTAAATCATCTTCTGATCTGGCCTGGTTTCCGTTGGGTAGCTCCCCTGGCTCTGCTGGTCTACCTGGCGCTGAACCGCCGCCGGAATTTCTGGCGGCTGCTGGGCGTTTCCACCCTATGGAGTGCCGGCGCCCTTCTGGCCGCCTACCTGGTCTCCCTGGCCCGTGGCTGGTATCTGGCCCAATATCTGAATCTGGCCTTTTACGAGCTCTTCACCTACGGCATTTATGACGGTCTTCTCTATTGGTTTACCTTCTGGCTGGCGGCGGTGTCCATTCTGAGCTCCGCCTACCAAGTAGTTCGGACTTTCGTCCGCCAGTGCTCGGAGACCCGGGCCCTGGCACTGAAGAACCAGCTGATTTTGGACAGCTATCACGCCATTGAAAACCAACTGGCGGACAGCGCTGCCCTGCGCCATGAAATCCGCCATCAGCTGACCGCTCTGAAGCTTCTGTTCCAGAAAAAGGATTACCAGGGGCTGGACTCCCTGTTGGAGCAGCTGCAGCAGCAGGAAGGGCAGCTGGCCCAAACCCAATTCACCGAAAACTTTACGGTCAATGCCATTCTCCAGGATGCCTCCACCCGGGCTGCCCGGGCCCAGGTTGCCTTTGAGGCCCAGGCCCACCTGCCGGAGACCCTGCCGATTCCGGACAGCGATCTGTGCGTGCTGCTGATGAACCTGCTGGATAACGCCCTGGAAGCCAGCGCCCAGGTAGCCCAGCCGGATCGGCGTTTCCTCCGCTTCCGGGCAGAAGTAAAAAACGGCTTTCTCACCATCAAGTGCGAAAACCGTTATGCCGGAGAGCTCCGGTGGGATGAAAAGGGGCGGCTGCTGACCACCAAGCCGGAGCATACAGAGCTCCACGGCCTGGGACTGCAGACCGCCCTGAAGCTACCCTGGAAGAAAGCCTCCTGAAAACAACCAAAAACGCCGGAGACCAGGATACGGGCAGGCTGCCCGCGGATCCCTGACTCCGGCGTTTACCGATTCATATAGCGGATAAAGGCACTTTGAAAAGATTTGTAGTAAGTACGGCCCACGGGAAGGCTGGTGCCGTCCCGGAGCAGAAGCTCGGTGCGCTGGATCTCCTCCACCTGCTCCAGATTGACCAGATAGCTGTTGTGGCAGCGGCAGAATTGGCCAGCCGGCAGCTGCCGCTCTACCTCCGCGAGAGACAAGGGAAAACTCTTCTCTCCGTCGGTCAGATGCACCACCAGACTGTGGTTGAAGCTTTCTGCGTAGAGAATCTGGGCCAGCTACAGGCTGACGGTTTTTCCTCCGGCCTGCAGGACCACCGTCTTGGGCTTGTGGTTCAGCTCCCAGTCTGCGCGCAGGGCATTGGCCAGCTCCTCCCGCTTCACCGGTTTCAGGAGGAAGTGGATGGGCTGGACACAATAGCCCTCCCGCAGATAATCCTCACAGCCGGTGACAAAGAGGATGCTGACCCGGTCTCCCCGCTCCCGGAGGGTGCGGGCCAGTTCCATGCCGTTCATCCCCTCCATCTGGATATCCAACAGCAGCAGGTCAAAGGGAGTCCCCTCCTCCCGCAGGACCCGCTCCAGCTCCTCCGCCGAAGCAAACGCGGTGACCACCTGCTCTATTTTTTCTTCTGTCAGAATGTCCCGGCATAGGCTACACATTTCTTCCCGGATCAACAGGTCATCCTCACAGACTGCCAACCGGTATTTGCTCATGCTCATTCCTCCCTAGTAAAACCAAACAGAATGATTATAGACCAAAACCGGACTTTTTTCAATCCTTCCCTCTGCGCCGCCACGACCGGGCAGAAACTGCCTCAGTCTGCGGTCACGCTGCCGGAGGAAGAACCCACCGTCAGCGTATAGCTCTCACCGGAAACCAGCTCCGGGCTGCTGAGAATGACCACAGAGAAATCCAGCTCCGGCGTGCAGGAAAGAATCGTATTTCCACTGGCATCGGCCAGAAGGATCTCCGTTCCCGCCGACTGGGTTCCCACGCTCACTGCCACCACGCCCTGCTCCGCACTGCTGAAGCTCTGGGCCATACCGGAGGCGCCGGTGCCGATAAAGGTCCCTCCGGTGATCTCTGCGGTGGTGTCATAATCCAGGGTGGACGTGTCCCCCTGGGTGGGCCCTGTGACCACCGTGTAGCCGCCGGTGATGGTCAGGGAGCCGTTGGCGTCAATCCCATCGCCGGATGCCTGGATATACAGGTTTCCGCCGGAGATGGTGATGCTGCCGTTGGAGGAGCCGGTTCCGCCAAAACCGCCCCGGCCGCCGCCAAACTGGCCGTCCCGGCCGCCGGTGGTGCCGCTGGAATCCGTACCGCCGGCAGCGTTGAGCCCGTCATCGGAGGCAACCACGGAGATATCCCCGCCTTCTATGGAGACGTACAGCGCTTCCAGCCCCTCATAGCTCTCGGTTACAGTAATGGTTCCCCCCGTGACCGTCAGGCTCTCATCCGCATGGAAGCCATCGTCTCCGGTGGCGATGGTGAAGGTGCCTCCGGCAATGGTGATGGATGCGTTGGAGTGAACGCCGTCGTCCGCCGCATCCACCGTGAATGTACCGCCGGTGATCTCCATGCTCCCGCCGGCTTTCAGCCCCTTCATACTGGTGCTGCCGTCACTGGCCTCTCCGGAGTCCTCCTCCGAAGTCACGGTAACCTCCGAGTAGGACAGGGTATCCGCGCCGGAACCGGAATCGGTATCGTTTTCCGGCGACGTTCCCCGGTCGGTGCCGCCTCCGGATGCGCCGCCAGGCATACCGCCTCCGGACATGCCGCCTCCGCCGGGGAAGACGCCCCAGGCATCAGAGGAGGCCTGGGAGCCGTTTTCACTGCCGCCTCCTGCCAGAATCTGAAAGCTCCCATCCGTAATCTGCATCCAGGACCCGGCGCTGATGCCATCCCCTTCCGCCTCTATATCCAACGTTCCGCCGGAGATGTACACGAAGCCCAGGGACGTATCGTCATCGTTTTCCGCATGAAGGCCATCCTTGCCCGCCGTCACCGTCAGAACCGTATCCCCGGTAACCCGAATGCTGTCATTGGCATCCAACCCCTGAGAAGCGGCGCTGACCACATAGGTACCGCCGGTGATCACCAGATCGTCCTTGGAGACAATGCCGTGGCCGCCGGGGGAAGTAACCGTCAGGGAGCCAGTCCCGTTCAAGGTCAGGTCCTGCTTGGAAAAAATCACCGCGTCAATGTTGTTTTCGTCAATGGCGGTGAAGGTGCCTCCGTTGGACAGGGTATTCTCCGTCCCCTCTGCCAGGGTGACAAAGACTTTATCCGCCTCCAGAATGTACAGGGGCGCGGAGGTCTCACTGTGCATGCTGACCCCGTTCAGCACCAGCTGAAGCTTGGCCGTGTCCGGCGCATTGACAATCACCATGCCGTCCTCCAGGGTTCCGGAGAGGATATAGGTGGCCTCCTCTGTGATGGTAATGGTAGAACCGGAGATCACCACACTGTCGGAGCTGGCGGTGGCGGAGGTACCATTGAGCTGAATGAGCACACTGTCCTCCTCCGCGTATTCCGTCCGGTAATCCCGGTCGGTGAACATGTCCGCATCGGTCTGGGAGGAAACAATCTCCACCGCAGTGTCACCGGAGGAACCGCTGTCCGCCTGGTTCCCGGCATTGGTTTCCGTCTCCGCGGCCCCGGCCTCCGCCTCTGAGGCGCCGCCGTTCCCGCAGCCGGCCGCCAGGACCAGCGCCAGAACCAGGGAGCCGAAAAGCGCCAGCCCTCTCCTTCCCCATCCTTTCTTTTGGATCGAATCTCTTTTCATGGAAGAAAGCCCCCTTTCGCGTTAAAGCTCCATGACCGCCGTTTCCTGCCGGGAAACCGTAATCTCCAGGTTCCCATTGCGGCAGCGGATCTGGTCGATCATTTCCTTTTCCCTGGCCACATCCCGGAGCGTCACCTGATAGGTGAGCCGGAACAGGCTGCCCATGTTGGTAGTTTTCACGCAGGACAGCTCATGGGCGCTGGTGTACTCCTGGAAAATATCCTCAAAGACATCCGTGTAATCCAGCTCCTCCGGGATGGTGATGGCCAAGGTCTTGTGGGCCGCCTCATTTTTCCGGAAGCCCAGGTCCAGGCGGTTGTACAGCAGGAACACGGCGCACAGAACCACCGTGAACAGAGCCGCAAAGCCCAGATACCCCATGCCGGTGATCAATCCGGCGCCCATGGCCAGAAACAGTGCGCAGATCTCCTTGGCCGTTCCCGGCACAGAGCGGAAGCGGACCAGGCTGAAGGCGCCGGCCACCGCCACACCGGTGCCCACGTTGCCGTTGACCATCATGATCACCACGCAGACCACCGCCGGCAGCAGCGCCAGGGTAACCACAAAGCTGCGGGTATACCGGGAGCGGTACATATAGACCAGCGCCATGGCCAGCCCCAGCACCAGGGAAACTCCCATGCACAACAGAAAATCCGTAACGGAGATGACCACCGTCAAATCCGAATCAAACAAACCTCGAAACAATGACTCAAGCATAGCGCACCTCCGGATGCAGTTGGGGAAAAATCTGGGTTCGGTAAGCGGTTCCGTATTTGGAGAAGGAGGTTTTGTAGATCCCCTCCTCTGAGAGCACATGGGTCATCCACAACGGCATGCCGCCACTGCATTTCACCTCCATCAGCACCATGCCCTCCGGGAGCAGAGGAGTCCCGTACACATCGGATTCCAGGGAAAGGTCCTCCTGCCGGAAGAGGATGGTGTCATCAAAGGTAACGCGGAAATCCGAGGGTTCCCTGGTGCAGAAGGCCTCCCGCTCACAGGTGACCAGCGCCGCCGGCTGCAGGCACTGGTAATATTGAAGGAAGTAATCCACCTCCGCCGTGATCTGGGTCCGGGGCTGGCAGTGCCGCTTTCCCAGGAGCCAATCCGCCGCCTCCCGCTCCGGCAGGGCGATGCGCCTCTTGTACACCACGCCTTTATACTTTTTCTTCAGCTCCACAAACACGGTGCTGTCCAGATCCGCCTGCCCGTAGCTGCGGACCCGCAGTTTTTCCTTATAGGCCGGGCCTTCCAGGGAATGGCGGATCAGCCGGTAATTGGGCGTATCCAGGTAGACGCTGCGGACCACCGATCGCCCGTACTGGTCTAAAACCATGTGGGGCTCCATGGCCTGCAGCACCCGCTGCCGCTGCTCCTCCGTCAACAGATATTTGGTCTCATACCGCTTGAAAATCGTTTGAAAAGGCATATCTCGATCTCCTCCTGTTATTCCATGCTGGAATTGTACGGAAGGAAGATTGAAAAAGAATTGAAAACCAAGACTTTTTCCGCCCTGCCGCTACTTTCGCAGCGGCAGACGTACCACAAAGATTACCTTGCCCTGGCGGCACTGCACTTCAATGGTGCCCCGGTGGGCGGTGACAATAGCCTTGGCAATGGCCAGGCCCAGGCCGTAATGCTGGCCGCCGGTCCGGGAGGCATCCGTCCGGTAGAACCGCTCAAACAGAGCTTTCCGCTGCTCCGGCGGAATCTCCTCCCCCTCGTTGGACACGGACAAGACCGCGCTCCCCCGCTCCCGCTCCAGCACCAGGCACACAGGGCTGCCGCCCCGGCTGTGCCGGATGGCGTTGTCCAGCAGGATGGAGGTCAGCTGCCGCAGCTGGGTGGCGTTTCCGTGAACCCAGATTTCCCCGGCAATGCTGCTCTGGAGGGACAGGCCCTTCTCGTAGGCCACCGTCTCCATGGGCAGCGTCTCCCCACCCACCAAGCGGCTCCAATCCAGATCTTCCATGGGGGGCAGCACATTTTCGGTCCGGGCCAGGTCCAGCAGCTGCAGGATCAGCGCCGACATGCGCTCGTTTTCATACTGGATGTTGGCCAGCCAGGGATTCTCCCCAATCTCCCGCTGCAGCAGCTCCACATTGGCGTTGACCACCGCCACCGGCGTCTTCAGCTCATGTCCGGCATCCGAGATAAACTGCTTCTGCCGCTGGTAGCTCTCCTCCATGGGCGCCACAATTCGGTTGGCCAGGTAGCGGGCCAGAAAGAACAGCACCACCAGGGTCACGCCGCCGAACAGCAGCGTGTAGCGGAGCAGGGTCCCGGCGTTCTCCAGCACCACCGTGTTGTCCAGAAAGGCCACCAGGGTATAGTCCCCCTTATCCGCCGTCTGGTAGATCAGGCTGTTCTCCACGCCGGCGCTTTTCCCGCCGTCCAGGATCTGCCTGGCCAGCTGGACCAGGCTGTCCTCGTCCAACACCGAAACATCCGCCGTGTCCACTTTCAACACGGAGCCATCCTCCGCCAGCGCCACGGAGTAGAAGGTGGAAAGCTCCAGCATGGGCGGCCGGTGGTCCCACCCTCCCGGCCGGTCCGGCGTCAGCGTCCCCCGGTCCGCCTCCTCCCCCAGGGCATAGTTTTCCACATATTGCTCCAACAGCTGCCGGTTCTCCCAGGTCATCTCCCCATAGCTAGCCAGGTAGATGACACAGAAGGTCCCCAGCAGCACCAGGATCAAAACCGAGAGGATGGCCGCCACAATCTTTCTTCGGGATGTCTTAAACATGGCCGTACCTCAGCTCATAGCCAATGCCCCGCACCGCCTTGATCTCTGTTTGGGCCTTCACAAAATGCAGCTTCCGGCGGGTAAAGGACATGTACACCTCCACATTGTTGTACTCCGCCTCACTCTCATAGCCCCAGATCTTTACGGCCAGCTGCTCCCGGGTCAGAATCTGCCCCTGGTTGGTCATCAGATACTCCAGGATCCGGAATTCCTTTTCGCTGAGGCGCACCCGGTTTTCCCCGCAGATCAGCTCCGAGGTCCGGGTATTCAAGGCAATGTCCCCAAAGTTCAGGCGGCCGTCCGCCGTGGGAAGGTTTCTCCGCAGCAGTGCCCGCACCCGGGCCAGCAGTTCCCGGGTCATAAAGGGCTTGGTCAAATAGTCGTCCGCACCGTAGTCCAGCCCGGTGACCTTGTCATCCAGCTCGCTTTTGGCTGTCAGCATCAGGATGGGCGTCCGGATTCCCTTGGCCCGCAGCTCCGACGCAATGGAAAAGCCGTCCTTCCCGGGCAGCATCACATCCAGAATGATCCCATCGTAGGGGCCGGCCTCCGCGGCGTACAATCCTTCCAGCCCGTCCGCACAGTGATCCACCTCATAGCCTTCCTGGCGCAGAATCTCACACAGCGCCTGGGCCATCCGTTCCTCGTCCTCCACCAGCAAAAGTCGCATATACCGCACCTCCTCCTTGTATGACAGCACAGATTCCTTGAAGTTTCCTTGAACTGGGGCGGGATAAATTTTTTCAATCTTGCCGGTTTTAGGGGGGCTCAAGCAAAATTTACCTAAAAAGCACCAGCGGCAGGCATTACCGGCCCTGCCGCTGGAGATGCTTAGACTTCTATTGAGACAGCTTTGCCTCCTCCACAATCCACCCCTGGATCTTGCTGACGCTTTCCTTTATACCTTCCGCAATCTGCTCCAAAGGAAACCCTCGGTGGAAAAAGGAAAGCGCAAGCTCCCTCTTTGTCTTTTCTGCTCCCATTTCCACTCCAATCTGAATTCCACGGGCCTCTCCCGCTGCCAAGCCTTCCTGATACAGCTTCTCCATCTCTCCGCACATCTTTTCCACTCCCTTCTGGGTTTCCTTCAGTTCCCATACCTGATCCGCCAAAACCTTACTGTACATCTCATCCGCCTTCTTGCAGTGCAGGTCATGCATCAGCCTCCCCAGTTCCGTGTCCCCGCGGTTCTGGCCGTTTACATACACAAGATGCGCCGCGTCCCCAAAGTCGCGGCCCAGTTCCATAATCCGGCGGCGGATGCGATAGATGGGCAGGCCGCCGCCCAACACATCCTCCTCCGTGATGAATATCACATAGCTCTCCGGCAGCTGGTCAACGTCCTGGCCGGGCCACAGGGCGCGCATGTCCATTAACGCACTGTGGTACCGGGCGCGCTTGGGGGACGCCCCTTCCGTCTCCTGCTGGATCTCCACGTCATACAGCTTGTTTTCCGCATCCCGGGCCACACAGTCCAGCAGTGCCGAGCGGCCATACAGGTTTTTGTAGTCCATCTGCACCACGTGATCCAACACCCGCAGGTCCCGCCTCCCCAGCAGCACCCGCAGCACATATTCCACACACGCACGCTTTTGGAATACGTTCCGCATGAAAATATCCTGCATAATGGTCAAACCCTTTATGCGCTCCCGGTACTCGGCGTACCGCTCCACCAGCCCCGCCTCCTCCCGGGCCGCCTTCTCCCATGGCGTTTTCTCCCGGATCACTCCGGTTTTCGCCATCGTCGCATAGGCGGAAACACCTCCGCCCGTCCTCAGGTAAACAGAATCCATCTTTCCTCCTCCTCTGATTTTTTGATTCTGTTTCCCGCAAGACCCAAGAATATCTCCCGTACTTCTCTCTCCTATGCCTATCGTACTGTCTTTTGGGAGGATTGTCAAGCGTGTTTTTAATTTTCGTACCGTTTTTTCGAATTTCCCTTATGCGCTTTTTCCTACAATCTGCAAGTGTCTCTGACAAATCGGTATTTCCATTTTAATCTAAACAGTATTGTCGAGGGAAGCTAAGTTTTCTTGTCAATCTAATCACCAAAGCCAAAAAATATAGCCAGGTAGCCGCATGGATGGACCCGGAAAACTCCGGCCCATCCATTGCATCCAAGACGACATCACCATTGTTATCCGGCACTTTCTACCAACCTTTTTTATCCCAAATCCTGCAAAATAAACG
>CAZSAF010000016.1:0-27022 GCA_964604605.1 uncultured Lachnospiraceae bacterium | reverse complement strand
ATGCCGCCGTCCACACACTCTTGGATTTTTTGTTCCGCCCGGAGATCCGCCTGCTCTCTGGCATACGCGCGCGCTTCTTCCGCCGCCCGCTCCAGGATCGCCTGTTCATCCTCATTTAGTTCCTGCCATAGCGCGTCGCTGGTTACCAGTGCCAGCGTATGGGGCACATGGTTGGTGTTGATGACATAATCCTGCACCTCATACAGCCGAGAGCTGGCAATCAGCTCATAAGGATTCTCCTGGGCGTCAATGGCGTTGGTCTGCAGGGAGGTAAAGGTCTCCGACCAGGCCAGGGGAGTAGGATTGGCGCCGATGGCGGACCAGAAAGCAATGTGATTGCTGTTGCTCATGGTACGAATTTTGATGCCCGAAAAATCCTCCAGCGTTTCAATCCTTACATTGGAAGTCATCACCCGGAAGTTCTGATCCGCCAGCCCCAAAAGCCTCAGGCCGGAATCGGTGTACACCTGCTCCAAAAGTTCCATAAACTCCGGCTGGTCCACCGCCTCACGGTAATCTTCAATATCCCGGTACGCCAAGGGAAGATCAAAGATGGAAAGTTCCGGCACCAGCGAAACCTGGGGGGCAGTGGTCTGCACCACAAAGCTGGCGCCTCCGTCATAGGCCGCAACCGATTCAATCAGGGAAGCATCATTGCCGATTTTCGCGTTGGAATACACATTGATCTGCATCTTCCCGCCGCTGTACTGTTCCACCAAATTGGAAAACATGGAGGCGTACAGGTGGGTAACCGTATCCTCTACGCTGTCCGTTCCCAGGGCCCAGGTGTTTTCCCGCACATTATCCAGATTATAGCCTCCGGCCTGAGCCTCCGCCGCTGCGTCCACGGATTCATAGGTTTCCTCCTCCACCATCTCAGCCGGATGGGTTCCGCAGGATGTCAGTGAGAGCGCGATTGCCGCCGCCAGTGTCGTTGCGAAAATCTTTTTGACTGTTCTCATTATCTTCTCCTCCTTTTACAGCAGACACAACGCAATCTGCGGGAAAATCACAATCAGGGCCAGCGCAATCAGGAACAGCCCCAGATAAGGTAGGGCATAGCGCGCCAGGGTCATTACAGGGACACCCGACATTCGGTTGGCCACAAACAGGTTGATGCCGATGGGCGGCGTCACAAAGCCGATGGCCAGGTTCACCACCAAGAAGATGCCAAAGTGCACCGGGTCAATGCCAATGCTCTCCATCACCGGCCACAGAATGGGTGTCAGCAGCAGGATTGCCGGGCCGCCGTCCATCAGCATGCCCACAAACAGCAGGAATACGTTGACCAGGAGCAGGATCAGTACCGGGCTGGTAAAGGTATTGTTAAAGAATGCGGCCACCACATCCGGCACGTTCAGCAGCGCCAGAACTTTCGCAAAGGCGCTGGCGGTACCCAGGATAAACAGGATTGGCGCATAAGTTTTCACGGTTTCCACCAGAATCGGCCACAGATCCCGCGGTTTCATGGTCCGGTAAATCACCAGCGCCACCAACAGAGCATAGAACACGGAGATCACAGCCGCTTCCGTGGGGGAAGCGATTCCGCCGTAAATGCTCCCCAGAATGATGACCGGGGAAAGAATGGCTGGAAAGCTTTCTACAAAAACTCGCCCAAAGCCCTTTTTCCGCAGAGCCCCCACTTCCTCCGCAATCCGCTTTTTATCCTCTCCTTTACGAAGGCAGTAGATGACCGCATATACCATCAGGCAGCCGGCAATAAGGAAGCCGGGAACAATACCGGCGGTAAACATATCGCCTACCGAAGCATCCTGATTGGACATGCTGTAGAGAACAAAGGGAATGCTGGGAGGGATAATCACGCCCAGGCTGCCGGCCACCGCCACCGTAGCCACGGAAAACTCCTTCTTATACCCCAGCTTGATCAGCACCGGAATGGTCATACTTCCCACCGCCGCCACCGTAGCCGGAGCAGAGCCAGAGATAGCCCCGTAAAACAGGCAGGTAACAATCACCGCGCAGGGCATACCGCCGGGAACTTTTCCCAGGAAAAAGGAAAATACGCCAAACAGCTTCTCCGATACGCCGCCTCTGGCCATCAGCACACCGGAGAGAATAAACATGGGAATGGCCAGCAGAGTAAAACTGTCCACGCCTTCCACCATGCCGCGGATCAGATTGGTGGCGGTAAACATGGTGGAATTCTCCAGCCCTGGAAGCAGGGAGGCAATGGTTACGGATGAAGAAATCGGAATGGCAAGAAACAGGCAAATCAGAAAAGCCGCAAATACAATCGCTGGATTCATTTTCTACTCTCCTCTCTTTATAGGCTGGCGTCATCCGCCTTTTTTTCCTCCGGTGAGATTCCCTTTGCTCGGAAATACACATCCTGAGCCAGCCGGATCACCGTCAGAATAAAGCCAATGAAGGGCGCCACATAGATATAAGCCATAGGAATCTGCATTGCCGCGCTGGTCTGTCCGCTATCAATGGTGCGGCTCAGATAGGTATACGCAGGGGAAACCAGGTACGCAAACATGACAATCTGCACCACATCCACCAGAATCAGCAGCGCCGTCCGGATTTTTTCCGGCAGCGAGTCCGCCACCAGCTCAATCTGGATGGTCAGCCGCTTCCGGACGCAATAGCTGATTCCCACAAAAGTTGACCAGACAAACAGGTAACGGGTCAGTTCCTCGGACCATGAAAGGGAATTGCTGAACACAAACCGCGCGATTACCTGCACAAACATGACAAGGGACATAATAATCAGAAGAATACACAGAAACGTTTCTTCCGCGTTTTTCTCCAGCCACTTGAGAATTTTCATTCTTCTCCTCCTCTTCTTTCTTTGTTGTTTGGTTTGATTGCTTGGCTTGATCGGATTCACTGGCATTCCCGGGCTGCTCAGTTCATCCGCATCCCCTCTGTTTGGGATGCCTTCACTGTAACAGACCTCGGACGCTGACGCCATAGGAGAAATTTCGTCCCCTGAACAACGGTTCAGAATATATGAAAATTTGTACAGTGTATAAAATTTTATTCATGGCGACCAAAAACAGAGGAGGCAGCAGCCGCCAGAAGCACTACAAAAAGCCGGAGAGAGCGAACTCTCTCCGGCCCGGCGTCCAGGTAGCTTTCCGGCCTGGAATTCCTTTACATTTCTGGCACCGGCGTAGGCCGGGCGGAATCAAACACGGAATCCACATCAAAGAACATATTCAGCTTATCCGCATGGTAGTACATCTCATAGCCATCGGCGTTAATCCTCCCCTGTCGCAGATACTGGGAAGTGAACTGCACCCAGGGCTGATTGCTGTCCACGTTACAGTAATAGTCAAAGCCTACGCTCTTGAGATAATCATACTTCTCGTTGTCGTCATAGCTGCGCCAGCTGCCGATGTCCGTGCCCTTGGGGAAGATCAGAATGTCCGTATCCCCTCCCAGCAGCGGGTTTACCTGATCCAGCCATTTCTCCATGTCCTCTTTCATGTTCTCCAGGGTTGCCTCCCCCATATCCCGGTGGCCCCAGCTGTGGGAGGCAAACTCCCAGCCCATCTCCTTCATGCGGGCTGCCACTGCCGTAGCCTGCTCCCGCTCCTCCTCCACGTCAAGGGACGCGTACTCCTCCTTATAATTCTCGTCCGAAGGGTCGCCGTACTTTGGAGCCGTCCGGTAGCCCAGAATTCCATCATAGCCGGTGAGAGCTACAATACCCTTGGCTCCCTGGTAGGAGAAGTCCGGATGTTCTTCCACAAAAGCATCCAACCGAGGAACCACGTCAAAAGCTCCGGTCTGAATGCTGCCATCCTCCATTTCCATCTCATTGGTAATGGTACCGTCCTCCGCAATGATCAGCTTGGTGGCAAAACCGTGGCCGTCCATGTACTCATAGTAGGATACATCGTCCACAGACAGCACAAACGGTTTTTTGTCCGCGGGAAGCATAATAGATCCCTTGACAAGCTGACCGTCCACCTCATAGGCCATGTCGTGGAGGCTGACCAGCACATAGCCGTTTTCATACATTTGTTCCAGGATCTTGTCAAACTCGCTGATGGTGGTCATCACCTGGTTGTAATTGTCCGCCATGCTGGAGCCAAACGCCAGATCCGTATCCACAATCAGGGAGTGGAAGAAAATATGAGGTACCTGTGTAATATCCACTTCCACCAGCGTGGCCTTAATCTCCTCGTACCCGGCAATGGCGTCGGTGATGGCCGTATTAGACTCATAATCCGGCACCTCCTGCAGCAGAGCAATGGCGCCGTCATAGTCGTAGGAGGCTGCCAGCCGCTCCGCCTGAGCCAGCGCAGAATCCGCGTCAGACACCTCCCCGCCGGAGCCCTCGGAGCCAGCGCTCTCGCTGCCCTCGGTGGAGGAAGCGGAACCGGACGGGAACACCACCTGATCCTCGTCATTGGAACCACCCAGGAAATGGATGGCCGCAAAAATAACTCCTGCCAGCACAATCACCAGGATGACCGTCACAATAATCCGGTTCCGGATGGCCCTGCGCCTTCTGGCCCGCCGGCGCAGCTCCCGCTGCCGGCTTCCTCTATAGTTATAATCCATAGATTAAACCCCCTTGTTCTTCCAAATTTCAGCAATTTACCGTCCCTATTTTACCATCCACACCCGGGAGAATCAAGGGAGCAAATCTTAATAAATAATGATAAATCACCGGATCTTTTCTTCATTCCCCAGCAGCCGGTTCAGCGCAGCCCCCAGCTCCCGGATCATGGAATCCACCACCGGCTCCTTGGCCGTCTCCCCGCTCTGCTGCGGCTGGTCTGCCGTTTCCGCCTCTCCAGACTGCCCTCCATACGCTTTCCCCAGGCCCCGGAGCAACCGGCGCCCTGCCTGGTGCGCCTCCTCCGGCTCCAGCAGCCCCCACTGCAGCTGATCCATCAGGTGGACATAAAGGGATACCTGCGTCACCAGGTGCCGCTGCCGGCAAAGGCAGTCCAGCCGCTCGGAAAACTCCGCCCGGCTGAGCCCGCCGGGCTGCCGGTGGTACGCCTCCCACAGAGACTGCTCGGTGATGCCAAAGCGGTCGATCCGCTGCAGTACATGGTGCTGCCGCTCCGGCGAAAGGCCGGTCTGCAGCCGCAGGGCCTCCTTCACCGCTGACTTGACCGCTTTTCCGATCAGCTCCCCCAGCTTGCTGTGCTTTCCCGCATTGGTCAGGCAGATCTCGGAGGTCCGGTCGCTGACCACAATGGTTCCGTCGGTGCCGGAACCGGTGGCAATCCCCATGGAATAGCGGCTGGGGGCCAGAAGCTCCTGCAGTGCCGCCGTCTTGGCCTCCGTGCAGGTGACCAGGGCCCGGGCCAGAGCGCCGGGCGTCAGATCCACATTCAAAAACAACAGGATATTGGTGGTCCCCGCCTTCACCGGAACCTGCTGTTCCCGCGCCTCATCCCAGCTGGCCGGATCCCCTACCCTGCCGCCGTTCACATCAATCCCGCCGGTGACCACCGCCGTCACCGCTGTCGGACCGGACTGCTCCGTGCAAATGGATACGTTTTCCATGCTGGCGGCGGTGGACATACCTGCGGCAGTGACCGGGTCCAGGCCCAGCGCCTCCGCCGTCAGTGCTAGATGCTCTTCATAGGAGGGCGCCCGCAGCCGGCACTCCAGCCCTGCTCCCGGGTTCACGTCGTTGTTGAACACCGCGGTGAGCCCTTCCTGGTACCCGCCATTGAGGTCGCAGGTGCTCAGCACACGCCTCCTGCCGGAAAAAGGCACCACAATACATTTTTCATACCGGTGAATGGGATCCCCGGAGGGAAGCGTTCCAATCCGCATGTTCATTCCTCCTTCCCGCCAGCCAGCTCTGCCAGCTGCTCCAGAAATGCGTCATGATCGCCAAAATAGACGATCTTCTTTTGCTCCCCCAGCTGCTGCAGCCGCTCCACCAGCCGACCGCCGGTGTAGTCGCCGCTGAGGGCATTTTTATGGAAGAAAATCTGTCCCTTCACCTGCTCCAGCCCTGCCAGGTTCATCAGATTGTTTTCCCCAAACGGCATGTCCGCCACCAGGATCACATCTGCGTCCTCCATCATCTGCAGGTTCCGCTGCTGGTCCTGCCAGGTTGCCGGCGTAAAAGGAGGAATCTCCACATGGGGAATCTGCAGATACCGGCAAAGATCACAGTCCCCGCTGCCCTCGTTGACCACTCCCGCAGTCAATCGGTGGCCCCGGTCGTCCAGCTCCTCCAGAATCCGCAGGGCGCCGTCGCCGCCGCAGATCACATGGATCCGCAGGGGATGGGCCGCCCGCTTGCCCCGCAGGACCCGCACCGGCACAATCTCCGGCTTATGAAACAACGGATTCTGGCGGATCAGCAGCTTCATCTGATAAAGCTCCTCCATATTCTTTTTGGTGACAATCTCCGCCGGCGCTCCGTCCGCCGCCACCTTCCCATCCCGCAGCAAAAGCATCCGTCCGCAGTACCGGGAAGCCATGTTGACATCGTGGAGCACCGCCAGAATGGTCAGCCCCTCCTCCCAGTTTAACCGGGTGATCAGCTCCATCACCTCCGTCTGGTGATGGATGTCCAATGCGGAGGTTGGCTCATCCAAAAGGAGAAGCTGCGGCTTCTGGGCAAGGGCCCTGGCCAGGATCACCCGCTGCCGCTCCCCTCCGCTGAGCTCATTGTACAGCCGCTCCCGGAATTCCAGGGTGTTGGTCACCTCCATGGCCTGGCGGACCGCCGCCGTATCCTCCGGGCTCTCCCGCTTGCCCAGGCGATGGTAGGGGTAGCGCCCCATGGCTACCACCTCCTCCACGGTAAAGGCATATTCCACTGCGTAGGACTGAGGGACCACCGCCACCATCCGGGCCCGTTCCCGAGCCTTCAGCCCCCGGTTATCCTTTCCGCAGACCACAATCTGCCCGCCCCGCAGAGGCAGCAGGCCGGAGATACAGTTTAGAAGGGTAGACTTTCCGGTTCCGTTGGAGCCAATCAAGGCCACAAACTCCCCCTGCCGGATGGAGGCGGTGACACCCTGCAGCACGTTCTTTTCCCCATAGCCTGCCGCCACCTCCCGCAGGCACAGCATTTCCTCTCTCACTGGCTTCCACCTCCCCGCCGGGACTGCCGCAGCAGATACAGGAAGAACGGGCCGCCGCAGGCCGCCGTAATGATCCCCACCGGAATTTCCTGGGCAATGGCGCTGCGGGCCACCGTATCGCAGAGAATCAGGAAGGTACCGCCAAAGAGCAGGGACACCGGCATCAGCACCCGGTGCCGAGGCCCGGTGAACAGCCGCACCACATGGGGGACCAGCAGGCCCACAAAGCCAATGATGCCGGTGGCCGAGACCACCGCCGCCGTGACCAGGCTGGACACAATCATCACCTTTTTCTTCACGAACTCCACGTTGACTCCCAGCTGCACCGCTGTCTCCTCCCCCATGAGCATAATGTCCAGCTCTCGGGCGGAGCTGAGCAGCAGCACAATCCCCACAACCACATAGGGGAGAATTACCAGGATCTGCCCCCACCCTTTTCCGTTGAGGCTGCCCATGGTCCAGAACAGGATCTGATCCATGCTCTGCTGGTTAAACAGCATAATCAGGGATAAAAATGCCGAAAGGCTCTGATTCACCGCAATGCCGGACAGCAGCAGGCTGGAGATGGGGACCCGCCGGCCGGCCCGGGAGATGGTATAAACCAGGAGTACCGTTAGAATAGCTCCGGCAAAGGCAAGAAGCGTGGTGCCGGACATCCCCGCCACGCCGCCGGAAAAATGCAGGACAATTCCCAGAGACGCCCCCAGGGCCGCCCCAGAAGAGATGCCCAGAATGTAGGGATCCGCCATGGGATTCTTAAAGATTCCCTGATAACTGGCGCCGCACACCGCCAGAGCCGCTCCGGTGAGGAACCCCAAAAGCACCCGGGGAAGGCGCACATTCCGGATGATCACCACGCTGCCTGCAGAGATCCCGTCCAGATTCACCGGCACATGGAAAATTTCATGGAGCAGAATCCGGTTGACATCTCCAAAGGAAACCGAAGCGGCTCCAATCGCTGTACAGACATAGATCAGAAGAAGGCAGCCGGCTGCCGCCAAAATCAGCGCTAGCCGTCTTCTTCCTCTCCGTTTTTCTCCTGTCTTCCCGCTCATTGAAACAGTTCCGGATAAATCCGCTCTGCCAGCAGCCGGGTTCCCTCCGCCAGCCGGGGACCGGCCCGCTGAATCAAATCTGCCTCCGGAGACAGGCCGTCAAAGTAGATCAGCGTATCCTCCCCCTGGATGCAGGCCAGCTCGGAAAGGCCGGCCACCTGGCGCAGATCCTCCGGCGTGGAGTAGAGGGAGATGTAAACATCCGGATTGCTCTCAATAATCTTTTCCACCGAGAGCTGCGGCCACATCTCTCCCGAGTCCGCCGCCACGTTCCGCACGCCGATGTCCTCCAGCATGTTGCCCAGCAGGGATCCGGGGCCTGCGCTGTAATAGGAGCCCAGGTCAATGAAGGCGGATTTTTCCTCGGTGTTGGCCGCCAGAATCTCTTCCAGCTCTGCCATCTCTGCTTCCATGCCGTCTACCACCGCCTGTGCCTCCTCATTCTGGTTCAGCACCTGGCCGGCCAGGAGAATGTTCTGCTCCACCGTTTCCATATCCGTGGCAGCAAAGACAATCACCTGGGCCCCGGCGCCTTCCACCTGGCTGCGGATGGCGTCGTCGATATAATCCGAGGCAAACACCACGTCCGGCTCCATAGAGATGATCTGCTCCGTGTTGGGGGATGTATAGGTGCCAATGGAGGGAACCTCCGCTGCCTCCGGCGGATAGTTGCAGTAATCCGTCCGGCCCACAACCCGGTCACCGGCATCCAGGGCAAAGAGGATCTCCGTGTTGGAAGGGGACAGGGAAACCACCCGCTCCGGCTCCTCCTCTATGGTCACGCTGTTTCCCAGGTCATCCGTAACCGTCAGCGGATACTGGGTCTCCGCGCCCCCGGCGCTTTCCGACTCCGTGTCTGCCGTCTCACCGCCGGCCGCTTCGCTGGTCTCCGCTGCCGTGCCTTCAGTCTCCGCAGCGCCGGTGGTCTCATTGGATGTCCCGTTGCCGCAGCCGGCCATTGCCGTCATGCTCACCGCCAGCGTCACCGCCAACAGGCTTTGTATGTGTCTTTTTTTCATCGTTTCTATAACCTCCTCCCACGGGCTTATGCCCGTCTGGGATTCAGTATCTCACATCCCCCTGTATTTGTCAAATGGAGGCGGATTTCAGTTGGTTACCCGCTGCGCCTGCATCTGCAGGTGGTCGTCCTTCACCTGTCCCCGGAGGAAATCCTTCTGCAGAAGCAGCCGGTCCCCCTGGGCTTTCAGTTCCAGCCGGAAACAGAAACAGGTCTCCACAAACCGGAATACCAGGGAAAAGGTATCCGGCTGAGAGAAGGAGCCGCTGACCAGCAGCTGGCTGGCCGGAATCCCGCCGCAGGGGATGGTGTTCTGCCGGGGATTGCCCTCCAGGCCCACGGCCAGCCGCACCGGCGTGCCCTCCAGCTCATAGGAAAGCTCCGCCTCATACTCCCCAAAGTGCAGGCGGAAGCCCTCCACCGTCCGCCGGGGATAGTATTCATCCATAATCCCGCCCAGGCAGGGGTCCAGATACAGGCTGCCCTGGGTAACCTTCCAGGCGCCGGCCAGCTGCTCCCGTTTCCCCTTGGGCTGGTAGGGCACCGCCGGAAGGGAAAGCCGGGACAGCCGATTCCGCAGCCGGGCACAGGTTTCCTCCGAAGCCTTCCCCGGCTCCACAAAGGCCTTCTCACAGAAATCCCAGATTAAATCCAGAGACCCCTGGGCACCGTCCCCCAGACGGGAGGTTTCCGTATACACAATCACCATATCCTGAGAGGGAATGCCGATGGCGAACTGACCCATGGCGCCGTCCGCCCGGTAAGCCCCGGGATAACTGCACATCCACATCTGGGATCTGTACCCGGCCCGCCAGTCCCGCCGGCTGGCGTTGGGGTTCTGTCGGGGATCCCCATTCTCATTCTGCTTGGTGGTAGCCAGCTTCATCAGCTTCAGCATGTCTTCCGTTCGCAGGAAGGCGCCACTGCCGCCAATCTCAATCCCGTCCCGCAGGCGCAGCCACGCCACATCCGCCGGGTCAATGCCAATGTTCGGATACAGCTCTGCCGTCAGGAACTCCTGGACATTCTGGCCGGTTTTCCGCTGCAGGATGGCCCCCAGCAGGGTACTTCCCACGCTGTTGTAGTAGAAAGGCTGTCCCGGGCCATTAGGCCCACCGACGGCCCCAGGGCCTGGCCCACCGCCTGGACCATGGTATAGATGCTCAGGGCCTTTCCCACGTAAGCGCTGTCAAACATGGTGGACACCACCGTGGAGAGGATCACCGAGGAAAAGGAAAATCCGAAGCTCTGGATGAGCCGGCAGACAAACAGGACCCAGACATTCCCCGCCATGGTGTATCCCACGTTGGCCAAAAGCAGCAGGCAGGAAGGGGCGGCGCTGCGGGATGCCGCTCAAAAAATTGCCCGGATCTACGAGGACCTGGACAAAACCCTCCAGAAAAACCGGCAGCCAGGGTTGATCCGCCTGGGTTGTATGCGTGTGCAGGCGGACGAGCTGCTACAGGCGCTGCCCTTTCAGGCGTTCCGCTCCCGCTTTCCCCACGTGCAGATTGAGATTATGGAAGAGCACACCCCCATCCTGGCCCAGAAGCTCCGGGATGGCCAGCTGGACTTTTACCTAGGCATCCGGGATTTCTGTACCGCTGAGACCGAATACCACTTTTTCCGGGAGATTCCCGCCATCTTACCGCCGGACCACAGCCGGATGCGCCGGACCGCCGACCAGTATGCACGGGACCAGGGATACGAGCTGCAGGTCACCTTTGAAATGATGAGAAAGGCATAGTCAAACGGCTTTTTGCGTGCTAAAATGGAATGGAAACACCCTCCGGGTGTAACAGGATGCCGTAAGATTACACGGTATCCGGGTGTCCAATGGAAAGGAGAAGTATATGCGCGAGACAACAGTGGAAAATGGAAAAATAAAGGGCATTCCCTGCGGATGGCCCAGCATCACGGTTTTTTACGGGATTCCCTATGCGGCGCCGCCGGTGGGGAACCTGCGCTGGAAGGCCCCCCAGCCGGCAGCGGACTGGGAAGGCGTTCGGGACTGCGCCCGGGCCTCGGACAAGTGCTGGCAGCTGGGCGTGGGGAAGGGTTCTTTTTTTGAGCACGAATTCTATCCTTACGAGGAGGCAATGAACGAGGACTGCCTGTACCTGAATGTCTGGACCCCGGCCCAGTCCACAGAGGAAAAACTGCCGGTGATCTTCTGGATCCACGGCGGCGGCTTTATGACCGGCTACGGCCACTCCGCCCACTTTGACGGGGAGCATTTTGCCCGCCAGGGAGTGATCCTGGTGACCATCAACTACCGGCTCAACATTTTCGGATGGATGGTGCACCCGGAGCTGGATGCCGAAAACCCGGAAGGCGTATCCGGCAACTACGGCCTTCTGGATCAGATTGCGGCGCTGAAATGGGTGCGCCGGAACATCGGCGCTTTTGGCGGGGATCCGGACAACATCACCATTGCCGGCCAGTCCGCCGGGGCTGCCTGCGTCCAGTCCCTGATCTGCTCCCCGCTGACCAAAGGCCTCTTTGCCAAGGCCATTATGCAGAGCGGCGGTGGTCCGGCTCCCTTCCCGGACATGGATTTCCCCGCACTGAAGGATGCGGAAGCACAGACAGACCTGCATGCCCTGGGCGTGGAAACCATTGCGGAGGCCCGCTCCCTGTCCGGCAAGGAACTGCTGGAGCGCTGGCAGAAGACCATGCCCGGCCCGGCCATCCTCCACACCCCGGTGGTGGACGGCTATGTACTGACGGAACGGATTGCCGACTGCTGCCGCAACGGCCACACGCCGGACATCCCCTGCATCATCGGCTATACAGCCCAGGAAGGCTTAGCCTTTGCCAAGGACCGGAAGCATCTGGAAGAAATGATCCCCAAGACCCTGCCGCGCCACGCCCAGGAATACCTGGCCCTCTGCCCGCCAGACGGTCCGGATTTTTCCGCCTACCAGGTCGCCATGGCCACGGAATTTCTCCAGGGAGCCGCAGAAGCCTGGGCAGAGCTGCGGGAACGCCAGGGCAAAGGGGAGACCTACGTCTACTGCCTGGAGCGGCAGCTGCCCGGGGATGACAAGGGTGCTTTCCACGCCTCGGACCTGTGGTATGTATTCCGCACCCTCATGCGGTCCTGGCGCCCCTGGGAGGCGGAGGACTACATGCTGGCCTACGCCTGCAACACCTATTGGGGCAATTTTGCCAAAAACGGCACGCCCAACGGGGACCGGAAACCGGAACTGCCCCACTGGGATCCCTACACCACAGCCAACCCAGTGACCATGGGGCTGGACGCCTCCATCGGGTTGTACCGCCATCCGGTGCCGGAGCGGGTGGCCTGCTGGAAAAAGGAGCGGGTGGAGTAAACGCCCGCCGGTGTCCTTGGGAAACCGGCCCATGCAGAAAAAAGGAGCTGCCACACAGGGAATCCTCTCTCTGTGCGGTAGCTCTCTTTTTATATCTGCCTTCGGCAGGCAAACGTTTATGCCGACACCGCTTTCGTTCCGATCCCTCGGCAGTCCCTTAGCAGGTGGCCCCGCCGGTCAGGTGCAGCTGGGCGTCCAGGATCTCCTGCTTCCGCTCCAGGATCTCATCGCTCATCAGCTGGGCCTCCACGTTCTCAAAACCAAGCCGGGCAATGGTGTCCGCAAAGCGCTCGCCGGTCTTGCCCTGCTCCCGGTACAAAAGCAGTGCCTTTTCAATGATGCTCAGCACATCTTCCTTGTCCGTGAACACCTTATTCATGGCCTGGCCCTGAGCCACATGCTTACCCCAGCGGCCGCCCAGGCAGATCTTGTATCCGTAGATGCCGTCCTCAATGGCGTCAAAATGGCACTGGCCAATGCAGCGTCCGCAGTTGTTGCATTTTTCCCGGTCAATCTCCAGGATGCCGTCTACCACCTTGGCCACACCGATGGGACATGCCGCCTCCACCGAGCACTTTTTGCAGCCGTTGCAGTAGTCCTCCGCAAAGATGGGGATCCACTGTCCAATGACACCCAGGTCATTGAGGTCCGGCTTCACACAGTTGTTGGGGCAGCCGCCCACGGCAATTTTAAACTTGTGGGGCAGCTGAACCTGCCTGTACCCCTCATAAAACCGGTGATGGATCTCCTCCGACAGGGCGAAGGAATCCAGCAGGCCATACTGGCAGGTGGTTCCCTTGCAGGACACCACCGGACGCACCTTGGAGCCGGTTCCGCCGGTGACCAGCCCCGCCTTGGCTATGTACTCCTGGAACTCCTCAATCTTCTCGTAGGGGACGCCCGGTACCTCCACCGTCAGCCGGGTGGTCAGGGTCACATGGCCGTCTCCAAACATCTCTGCCGCCTCGGAAATGCACTGGCTCTGCTCCGCCGTAATCCGGCCGTTAACCGTGATGATCCGGGCAGAGAAATTATCGGTTCCCTTGTTGTTCAGAAAGCCCATGGCCTTCACTCTCTTGATATCTGCTGCGCTTACTGCCATCCGTCTGTCTCCTTTTCGTTTTCCTTTTTGCTGCCCAAGGCAGCCTGTTTCTTACTGCTCCGCAAATTCCGTTCCGTTGAACATGGTACCGCCCTCCAGCACCTTGGTGTGGGTGTAGCCGGCCGCCCGCAGCTTGTTCTGGGCCAGATAGGCCTGGCGACCCTTGGTGCAGACCAGCAGCAGCTTGGCGTCCTTGTCAAAGCCCGGCAGGCCGTCCCGGATGTTCTTCACATCCAAGTAAGGGACCCCCTCAATAGCCGGCGCCTTGGACACGTCAATGACCTGATAGCCTTCCGCGGCCCCTGCCTGATACTCCGCCGGCGTCATGGAATCCAGCTCCCCGGAGATCTTGTTTAGCAGGATGTTGACCGCCGCCACCAGCGGGTGGATGGCCGTGGAGAACGGCGGCGCGTAGGCAAAATCCAGGTTTTCCATGTCGTGGAGGGTGGCTTTCATGGCGATGGCCATCACGCAGATATCCACCACCTTGTCCACTTCGCCGCCTCCCAGCACCTGCACGCCCAGGAACCGGTTGGTACCCTTCTCCGCCACCAGCTTCAGCAGGAAGTTGCCGGCCCCCGGATAGTAGTGGGCCTTATCGTCCAGGGCCGCCGTCACGCTGACCACATCCATGCCCTTCTCCCGGGCGACAGCTTCGGTGAGGCCGGTACGGCCCACGTTGATCCCCGGCAGCTTGGCCAAACTGGTGCCAAAGACACCCAGGTAGGAGGCGTCCTCCCCGGCAATGACCCGGGCCGCCACCCGTCCTTCCATGTTGGCGGAAGAACCCATGGGGGACCAGGCCTTCTCACCGGTCTGCCGGTTCCGGGTGTAGGCACAGTCGCCCACCGCAAAGATATCCGGATCGTTGGTCCGCAGCTGCTCGTCCACCACCAGAGTCCCCTTGAACATCTCCAGTCCGGTGTCCGCCAAAAACGCGGTGTTGGGGCGGATTCCCATGGAAAGGATCACCGTATCCGCCTTCATGGGCCGCCGCTCCGTCAGCACCTTGGACACATGGCCGTTTTCCCCCTCCAGACCGGCCAGCTTGGTGTTGGTGAACACAGCGATCCCCGCATCCGCCAGCCGATCCTCCACGTAGGCCGCAAACTCCGGGTCAAAGCCCGGCAGCACCTGGGGCGCCATGTCGATGACCGACACCCGCACACCCTGGGCCAGCAGGTTTTCCGCCACTTCCAGGCCAATGAAGCCGCCGCCTACAATCACCGTGCGTTTTACCTTTCCCGCCTCAATGGCCTCCCGCAGGGAAACCGCATCCGCCGGCGTCCGCATAAAATAGACCCCTTCCAGGTCCACCCCCGGCAGAGGAGGCTTCACCGCATCCGCACCCACGGCGATCACCAGCTTGTCATAAGGATAGGTGGTCTCCTGGCCGGACTCCAGATCTGTGGCCGTCACCGTCTTGGCGGCCCGGTCCACCTTGGTCACCTCCGTGCGCACCTTCACCTCCACATCCGTCAGCTTGGAGAAAGATTCCGGTGTGTTTACAATCAGTTCGCTCCGGTCATGGATCACGTTGCCCACATAGTAAGGAAGGCCGCAGCCCGCATAGGAAATGTCCGCCCCCTTGGTAAGGATGGTCACGTTCCAATCCCGGTGTTCCCGCTTCAGCTTGGCCGCTGTCTTGGTTCCTGCCGCCACGCCGCCGATGATGATTACGTTCATGCCTGCTCCTCCTTGTCTCTGCCGGGCTGCCCGTCCCACAGGCAGCCCGGAGAAATTTTGCACCTGATTTCAAAAACCAATTGGGAAATCTCATATAGTTATAAATAGTATAAATCCTTTTTCCCTGTCCGTAAAATAGAATTATCCAAACAGGAGTATTGGTAAAAGTAATAGTGTCGGCTGTGTTGCTTTGGGGTTTTCAATAATACATCAGATAAAAGATTGCCAAGCCATTCGATTCCGTGTATAATATTCACCAGAAAGTGCCTGTAAATCATTGCATTGCACAAATCGAGGAGACCTCCCATGACCCTTCGCCACCTGCAAATTTTTCTGGAAGTGGCCGCCTGCGGCAAGATGAGCCTAGCCGCCACCCGGCTGTTTATCTCCCAGCCCACGGTCAGCCAGACCATCTCCGAGCTGGAAAAGCATTACCACACCAAGCTGTTTGAGCGCTACCCCAAAGGGCTGGTGCTGACGGAATCCGGGCGGATTCTGCAGGAACTGGCCCGGGAGGTGATTGCCTCCTATCAGAAGCTCAACGAGACCATGCTCTCCCCCATGCGGGTCCTGCCCCTGCACATCGGCGCCACCGTCACAGTGGGGGCCTGTGTCATCCACCAGATTCTGCGGCAGTTCCGGCAGGACAATCCCCAGGCGGATCCTCGGATCTATGTCAACAACACCCAGCTGATTGAGGAACGCCTCCTGGACGGACGCCTGGACATTGCGCTGGTGGAAGGTTCCGTGCACAATCCGGATCTGCTGGTGGATCCCATCATCCGGGATTTCCTGGTGCCGGTGTGCAGTGCGAATCACCCTCTGGCCCGGCGGGAAATGGTGCCTCTGGAGGAGCTGGCCGCCCAGCCCTTTATTCTGCGGGAACAGGGCAGCGGCACCCGCGCCCTCTTTGAAACCTTCATGGAAGAGCGCGGTTATCAGCTGGACGTGCGCTGGGAATGTACCAATGCAGGCACCATCAAATCCGCGGTCATGGACAACCAGGGCATCTCCGTGATCTCCGTCCGCCTGGTGGAGGAGGAGCTTCGCAGCGGGAAGCTCTGTGTTATCCGGGTTCCCGGAGGGGTCTGGGACCGCAGTTTCAGCCTGGTGTACCACCGGCACAAGTTTCTCGCGGAGGATATGCGTCACTTTATCCAGGCTGCCTCCTCCTACGAGGACAGCCATATCCTGGAGCTGCTGCCGTGAGTCCGATACACCTCTCCTATTTTCAGGATATCCCGGCCGTGTAGATAGAGTCCATTGGTCCCTAAAGTCACACCCCTAGGGCAGACATCCCAGCGGCATTCCGTAATTCCAACCTTATCAAAAAATGCAATTTTATATTTGTTGCAAATTTCAATCGGTTCCTGAAATTGGTAAAAAGAAAAGCAAGAGAAAAGAGCTGCCCGTAGGCATCCCTCTTCTCCTGCTCTGGCTCTTTCTGTCTTTCCTTCGTGTAATCGCCATAGCCCAAATCATATTGCTGAATAAATCGAACCATTCCCACACATCCCAATGCATCCTTCAATGCTTTCATACCTACGGATCGTACCTCCATCGGGTTGTTAATAGAGATATTATACTCTTTCTGTCTTTTTAATTCAAGTCCTTCAATTATAGTTTAAACCGGTAATATACTGCGTCAGGGTGGAAACTGACAGAAAAAGCCTCGGGATTTTCCTCCCAAGGCTCTTGCGCACCTCTCTTCTACATTTTATAAACCCGTTCCAAAATCCGTTCCAGGGTTTTCTGCCATTCCGCCAAAGCGCCAGTATCCTCCAAATGGTTCAGTGCCTGCCAGTTGAGTCCGCCAGGGGTCATCTCCCCAGCCAGTTTCTCCAGAGGACCTGGAAAATCTGCCGCCATCTGCCCCAGGGCACCCCAGTAAGAGGTCAGGTAGGTCCTGGCCTGCTCTTCGGAGACGCCCTTCTCCCGGCACCAGGCCACCACCTTGGCCAGAAGCATATAGTAAGGGCTCATCAGCGCGGTTGTGGTGCGGAGCACCGCCATCTGTTCCGGTGTTTCCGCCTCCACCACCGTTCCCAACAGAGAAAGCAGCTTCCGCACCTCCGGCACCGGCGGATACAGAACTACCGGGCCCATTCTCCTGGCTGCAAAGGGCAGTGGCACCACGTCCACACACACCGCCAGAGGGCCCACCTTCCGGGCTGTCTCCTCCAAGTCCAGCCCCGGCACCAGGCTGATCAGCTTCTTCTCCGGGGTAAAGCGCAGTTCCCGCAGCATGTTTTCCGCCTGCTGGGGGAGCACCGCCAGAAAGATCCATTCTGACTCGTCCACCACCTGCTGATTATCCTGGGCAATCCGCACCTGATCCGGATAGGCCTCCCGCAGGTGCTCCGCCTTTTCCCGTGTGCGAGGTGATACCAGAATGGACACCGGACTTCCGCTCTCACAGAAACCGGTCATCACCGCGCTGCCAATGATCCCCGTTCCGATCAGACCTATTTTCATACTTCCTTCCTCCTTTTTCGCTTCATCCCTTCCCCTGACTGCGCAGCAGCTTCTTCATAGCCTTCTCCAGCCCTTCCAGGGTCAGGGGATAGGTGGGGAACATATCCTTCAGATAGTACAGGGTTTCCACCAGGAAGCTTCTGCCCATATTCTCCCGGAGGGATGGATTGATCCAGACCATGTGGGGGAATTTTTTCTGGAAACGGCGCAGCCACTCCACACCGGCCACCTGGTTAAAGCGGCCCTGATAGTTGCCGCCCACGTCAAACAGTTCCTCCGGGGACATGGTGGCATCCCCCACCACCAGCACCCGGTAGTCGGAGCTGTACTGGTTCAGCACCCACTGGGTGGAAACCGTATCCCCGCTCTCGCACTTGGGATCCGTGTACAGCTCATCGTACACACAGTTGTGGAAATAATAGACCTTCACATCCCGGAAGTGGGCGGATTTGTCCACTGCCTGGAATAGCTGGCCGCACAACAGGCTGTGGCGGCGCATGGTGCCGCCGCTGTCCATCAAAAGCAGCAGGGCAATCTGGTTTTTCCGGGGACGCCGGTAGGCCAGCGTCAGAAAACCGCCGTTGTCCCCGGTGCGGCGGATGGTCTCCTCCACATCCAGCTCCGTCTGCTCCTGGGACGCCTGTTCCGAAAGCTGGCGCAGCTGCCGCAAGGCCAGTTGAAACTGGCGGCTGGTGATCACTTGGTTTTTCCGGAAATCCTGAAACTTCCGCTCCCCGCAGCTGCCCAGGGCCCGATGGTTCCGGGAGCTGCCCGCCAGCCGCAGGCCGGTGCCTTCCTGGGCCGAGTGCCCTAGGTTGGACTTGCCCCCGGCGCCAATCCAGAAATTCCCCTGGTTGTGCTCCTCATCCTGGAGTTTCTTCATCCATTCCAACCGCTCCAGAAGTTCCCGCAGGCTGCGCTTTTCCGGAACCGGCAGGGCCTCCACCTCCTCCGGCGTCTTGTACATCCGGGGATTTTCCAGCCAGTCCCGCACCGCATCCGGTACCTGGGCAAACTGCTCCACCTCCCGGAAGTAGGCCAGAAACAGCTGGTCGTAGCGGTCATACTCTGCCTCGGACTTGACCAGAATGGCCCGGCTGATCCAGTAGAACCGGTCCAGGCTGGCACCGGTGAGCCCTTTGTCCAGGGCCTCCATCAGCGTCATCCACTCCACCGGCCCCACGGAAAAGCCGCTGCCCCGGAGGAAATAGAAAAACCCGGTAAACATCAGCGCTTCTCCCGGATCAAATCCAGATCCTCTTTTTTCTTGAGCAGCACCCCGGCAAAGGGCAGGGCCTCCCGCAACCGCTTCTCCGGAATCCCGCTTAAGGTCAGGGCACGGATCCAGTCAATCAGCTCTGAGGTGGCCGGCTTTTTCTGGATTCCCTTCTGGCTCCGGACCCGGTAGAAGGCCTCCAGCGCCTCCTTCAGCAGATGTTCCGAAATCTCCGAAAAATGTACCCGCACAATCTGCTCCATCAGCTCCGGATCCGGGAATTCAATATAATGGAAGATACAGCGCCGCAGAAACGCGTCCGGCAGGTCCTTCTCCCCATTGGAGGTGATGATCACAATGGGGCGGTGCCGGGCCCGCACCCGCTCCCGGGTCTCCGGGATAAAAAATTCCATCTGGTCCAGCTCCCACAGCAGGTCATTGGGGAACTCCAGATCCGCCTTGTCAATCTCGTCAATCAGGAGCACCACCTGCTCCTCCGAGCAGAAGGCCTCCCCTAGCTTGCCCAGGTGAATGTACCGGCGGATCTCATCCACACCCTCGGCGCCAAACTGGCTGTCGTACAGACGCTGCACCGTATCATAGTGGTACAGGGCCTCCTGGGCCTTGGTGGTGGATTTAATGTTCCAGATAATCAGCTGCTTTCCCAGGGATTCGGCGATGGCCTGGGCCAGCATGGTCTTGCCGGTGCCCGGCTCCCCCTTTAAGAGCAGCGGCTTCTCCAGGGCAATGGCCAGGTTCACCGCCTCCATCAGCGGCTCCGATACAATATAGGTACTGCTTCCAGCAAATTTCTGCCGCGTCACTTCTGCCATAGTGCCTCCCTTTCCATTCCATATCGATTCCGCCTCAGTACACGGAAATCTCCGAGATACAGGTGTCCGCAAAGGATGTCCCCGCCTCCGTCTCCAGAATGGTAATCCGGACAGAACGGGTGGTGATCTCCCGTCCAAAAGAGATAAATCCCACGGTCATTTTCACGCTTTCCCACTGGTCCGGACCACTCTGGGTCACGGGGCTTTGGCTGGCCACCCCCACCGTGGCGCCGCCCAGGCTGTCGGAGCGCTCAAAAGAGCCCAGGCGGACCTCCTGCTGTGTTCCGTCGGAGAACTCCAGGAGCAACACCGTGGGCCGGGCATTTTCCCAGTAGATTCCCCAATCCTTCCAGTACCCATCCGCAATCCGCAGGCCATGGAGGACCGTCTCCTCCCCAAAGTCCAGCTGTACCCACTGGCCCTCGCCCAGGCCGTCCACGCCTTCCACCCAGGCAGTGGACAGGTTCCGGTCCACCAGGTTTTCCACCGCGTACTTGCCAGGCTCGTCCGAGGCCAGGGTGGAGGATGCGGTCAGCCCGGTGATCTCCGGAGCGCTCTCCGGCAGCAGTGCCACCGACTGGGCCGTATACCCCAGGAGGCTGCCGGGATCCGCCTGCCAGACTACCTGGTACAAGCCGAAACAGCTGGTGCCCACATTGGAGACGCAGATGTTTTCCAGCCAGGTGGTCACCGTGTTCCCCTGGCGGGTAATCCGATAGGGCCGGGCATAGTAAAACGGGGCGCCGTCCGCCATCATCCAGCTATAATAGCCGTCCTGATAGAACAGGTAGTCGTAGGTTTCGGTGCCGTTTTGCAGCTGGTGGGTCAACGTCTCCCCGGTTTCCACCCCCAGGGCGGACCGGAGCAGCTCCTTTGCCACTTCCTCGGAACAGGCTTCATAGCCGCCGCCCAGGCTGGCCGCATAATTCCCGTCCAGCGGAAACAGCTGGTCGGTTCCGTAAATGTCCCCGTTGGACAGATACCAATGGGCAAAGGTCCCCAGTTCATTGACGGTCATATCTTCCGTCTGCCAGGGCTGGCCGCTGTCCAAGCGGCCATCGTCCAGCACCTGCAGCAGGGTGGAGGCGGTAAACTGCAGCCGGTCCCATTCCCCCTCCCCAAAGGAGAATTCCACCGGCTCCTCCGGGGCGGCCTCCGTCCCCTCCGTTGGGGCTTCGGTCTCCGCCGCCGTAGGCTCCGCTGTCTCCGGAGCAGCATCGCTGTCCGCCGGCTGGGACTCCAGGGAAGCTTCCATTTCCCGGAAGGCTTCCGTGGCCGTTTCCGCCGCATCCTGTTTCCGGTGCCGGCTCCGGTACAACAGCAGCATCACCGCCATGGACGCCGCTATTATCGCCAAAATGATTACCACAATTGCACCGCGCCGAAGCCATTTCCGGCGGGGAGCCTGTTTCGGGACGGTTTCCTTCTCCGGGCGCTCCGGCCCGGAAGCCTCCGGAATTCCCTGCCCCGGATGCACCTGTTCCGGAGCGTTCTCCGCCGTTTTTCCCTCCCTGGGGCCCATGCCCGCCGGCGCCCCGCACCGGGGGCAGAATCTGGCTCCCTCCCGCAGCTGGTTTCCACACTTCTTACAGAACATTGCCCACCTCACACTCTCTCCGGTTGTGGCACAGCCCTCTTCTGCCGCAACCGGCTTTCTCTGCTGAACGCTGGTATTCGGTTCAATATAGCATATCCGCTGCCAAAAAGCAACTTTGCATCTGCGGGAATTATCGTTTTATCCACAGCATTTTGCCTTTAATTCTTATCTTTTTCTATTTGCTTTTTTAACATGCTTTGTATATACTGGACTGGCGAGGAGGATACACTATGAGGAAGGAAACCAACGCCGTCAATTCCATCACCGAAGGCTCCATTCTGCGACCGCTTTTGGCCTTCTTTTTTCCCATTCTCCTGGGCTCCTTTTTCCAGCAGCTTTACAACACAGTGGATGCCGTGATTGTGGGACAGTTTGTGGGAAAAGAAGCCCTGGCCGCTGTGGGCGCCACCAGCCAGCCCATTCAGCTTTTAACCGGATTTCTGGTAGGCCTGGCCTCCGGCTCCACCGTGGTCATCTCCCAGTTTTACGGTGCGCGCCGGACCGAGGACGTGCAAAGAGCCATGGAAACCTCCCTGATCCTTTCCCTGCTGGGCGGCCTGCTGCTGATGGCCATCGGCCTGCTTTTCGCCGGCCCCATGCTCCGGGCGCTGGATACCCCTGCGGACTGCTATGACGGGGCCCTGCTCTACATGCAGGTGTACTTTCTGGGAACCATTCCCACCTTTCTCTACAATATGGGCACCGGCATTCTCCGGGCGTTCGGGGATTCCCGCTCGCCCATGTACATTCTGGTTGCCTGCTGCCTGGCCAACATTGTGCTGGACCTTTTGTTTGTCCGTGTCTTTTTCATGGGCGTGTTCGGCGCGGCGCTGGCCACCATCCTTTCCCAGCTGCTCAGCGCCGTGCTGATCTTTATCCCGCTGCTGCGGAACAAGGAGCTGCCGTCCCTGCGGCTGCGGAAGATGCGGTATTCCGTCTACATGACCAAACGGATCCTGCAGATCGGCCTGCCCGCCGGCCTCCAGTCCTCCACCTTTGCCATTGCCAACCTGCTGGCCCAGGCCGGCGTCAACTCCTTTGGCACGGATATGGTGGCTGGCTGGACCGCTTACGGCAAAGCAGATGCCGTGTTCTGGATGATCAGCGGCGCCCTGGGCATTGCGGTCACTACCTTTGTGGGGCAAAACTTCGGCACCCAGAAATATGACCGGATCAAAAAGTGCGTCCGCATCAGCCTGATACTGGACGCCGTGGCCGCCGTCATCCTGAGCCTGGCTTTCTGCGCCGGCGGCTCCTACGTGCTGCGGCTCTTTACCCAGGACCCGGCGGTTCTGGACTGCGGAAACCAGCTGATCCTCCGGATGGCCCCCTACTATCTGCTGTATATCGGCGTGGAGATTTTTTCCGCCGCCATCCTGGGAACCGGAGATGCCCTGTTCCCCATGCTGATGAATCTGGGCGGCATCTGCGTGTTCCGGATGCTATGGCTGATGATAGTGCTGCCGCTGCACCGCACCCTGGGCACCTTGACCATCTGCTATCCCATCAGCTGGGTTATCACCTCGGCCCTGTTTGCGGTGTACTATCTGCGGGGCAAGTGGTTGAAAAAGCGGATATTGGATACGACCATCTCCTGAATACGGCCGTTTTCTGAATCGAAAGATACTGTATAGAAAGATACCGTGGAAAGCGTCCCTGTCGGGGAGTTGCTTTCCACGGTATTTTTCTGAGCAAAACGATAAGCCGGGTTCTGTCGTGGGTAATCATCTATCTAGGCCTGGCGTTGCCGCCAGGCTCCAGCAACCTACCCGGAAGCAGACGGGCCGCCTTACGCTTCCTGTTGGTCTTGCTTCGGATGGGGTTTACATGTGCCCCTCTCGTTACCGGGAGGGCGGTAGTCTCTTACACTGCCCTTCCACCCTTACCGGGGAAATCCCCGGCGGTACATTTCTGTTGCACTGGCCTTGGAGTCGCCTCCACCGGACGTTATCCGGCATCCTGCCCTGTGAAGCCCGGACTTTCCTCACCTGCCCGCAGGCAGCCGCGATTACCTGTCTTACTCAGTGGGCTTCATTCTACCACACTTTGGCGGTCCTGGCAAGCCCGCAATTTTTTGTCCCCAAATCCCATTTTTTCCTGTATAATAATGATACCAGGGTCAAAAGGTCATGCGAGCTGCGTGCGCAGACAAGCATGGCTTTGGGACGCACAAAACACCAAACAGGAAGGATGCGATCATGGACATTTCACGTTTTACCAGCTACAAGGAAAAGGTGGTGGGCAACTGCTCCCGGGTGATTGTGGGGAAGGATCCCCTCATCGCCCTGGTGCTGACCTGCTTTATCTGCTCCGGCCACGTTCTCCTGGAGGATGTGCCCGGCACCGGCAAGACCATGCTGCTCCGGGCCTTTGCCAAGACCATCGGCGGGAACTTTAAGCGGATCCAGTTTACCCCGGACCTGCTGCCCTCGGATCTCACCGGCATCAACTTTTACAATCAGAAGACCGGGGAATTTGAGTTCCGCCCGGGACCGCTTTTCTCCCACATTGTCCTGGCGGATGAGATCAACCGGGCCACGCCCCGGACCCAGTCCAGCCTGCTGGAGGCCATGGAGGAACGGCAGATCACCGTGGACGGCGTTACCACCCGGCTCCAGGAGCCCTTTATGGTCATGGCCACCCAGAATCCCCTGGAATCCTACGGGACCTTTCCTCTGCCGGAGGCCCAGACCGACCGGTTCTTTATGCGCCTGTCCCTGGGATACATGACCCGGGAGCAGGAGATGACCGTCATCGCCCGCCGCTCCACCCTAGACCTGGTGGACGCCCTTCCCCAGGCCGTCACCCCGGAGGAAACCGAATACGTGCGGCGGGAATACCCCAACATCCTGGTATCCCAGCCGGTGCTGGAATACATGATGGACATTATAGAGGGGACCCGCCGGGAGAGCAGCTTCCGGACCGGCGTCTCCACCCGGGGCGCCACCGCCCTCTACAAGGCTTCCCAGGTAACCGCCGCCCTCTCCGGCCGGGAGTATGTGATTCCGGAGGATGTGAAGTACGTGGCCCCCTACGTGCTCTGCCACCGGATCACTTCCGGCAGCGCATCCTCCCAGGGAGCCCAGGATGTACTTCGCCGGATTCTGGACAACGTCCGGGTGCCGCTGGAGGAGCTATGACCATTCTGTTTCTTGTTTTCCTGGCAGCCCTGGCGCTGTTGCTGCAGCGCAGCGCCCAGAACAGGGGGACGGACAGCCTCACCGTCCGGCACCGGTTGTCCGATGTTCTGGTGGAGCCGAGCCAGCCCTTCCAGCTGATCATCTCCCTGGAAAACCGGAGCCGGCACTTTTTTCCGTTTCTGCGTTGGTCCGAGCATATCCCCGGGGAGGCGGAAGTGCAGGGGGAAAGCCGGGTGTCCGATGCCCTGCGGGAGGGAAAAGTGGTCTCCGGCACCACCTGGCTGAAGCCGCGGCAGGGGCTGGAAAAGCCGGTCACCCTCTCCCTCCCTCACCGGGGGCGGTACCTGCTCCGGGAGCTGTCCGTCAGCCGCGGCGATTTTCTGGGACTGCAGGAAGAGCGCTTTTCCTGCAGCGATATCTGCGAGGTGGTAGTGATGCCCCGGGAGGCGGCGGATCCGCAGCTGGACCAGGTGCTGGGAGGCTTTCTGGGAGACGTGTCCGTCCGCCGTTTTCTCTTTGAGGATCCGGTGCTGACCCTGGGATTTCGGGAATACACCGGCCGCGAGCCCATGAAGAGCATCTCCTGGACCCAGAGTGCCCGGGCCGGGCAGCTGATGGTCAAAAAATTTGACTATACCGCAGAGCCCTCCCTGTCCATCGTCCTGAACGTGGAATGCTCCCGGGAGGACGGCGTACAGCGGATTGAGCAGTGCTTCCGCCTGGCCCGCACCGTATGCCGGAAAATGGAGGATCAGGGCGTTTCGTATGATTTTCACACCAACGCCCAGACCCTGGGGGAGCTGGCCTCCTGGCGCTACATCTCCCAGGGCCTGGGACCCCGGCATTTTTACGGGATCCTGGAGGGCCTGGGCCGCGCCGACTGCACGGCAGCCTGCTCCTGCCAGGAGCTTTTGGAGGAAATTGCCCGGACCCCCGGTCCCCGGAACGGCGTGATTTTTATCACACCGGTCTGGGATCCGGCTGCCGGGCGGTGGACGGCCCGGCTGGCCGATCTGTTTTGCGGCCAGCTTCTCACGCTGACCGCAGATCCGGAGGTGACACCATGCTGACCATTACCTTGTTGAAAATTGTGTCGGATCTGGCCTTCTACTACACCTTTGCCGGCACCGTGGCCGCTGTCCTGGGCGGAAGGCCGGCTTTTCTGCTGGCATGCCTTGCCATCCAGAGCCTCAGCCTGACCCTATCCTTTGCCGCCAGCAGCCGGGGAAAGCTCCGGTACCTGCCCCTGGTCCTACTGATTCTGTGCTTTCTGCTGCCGGGCACCGGCCCTGCCGAGGCCCTGGCCGCCTTCCCGCCGGCTGTATATGTGGTGTGGCTTGCAGCCAAACAGCTGTACCTGCCCCAGTGGTCCCGTCAGGTGGACATTTTTTCGCTCTATTGGAAGCTGCTTCTGGGGGTTCTGGCGGCAGCGGCCCTGTTTGGCGTTTTTTCCACTGCCGTCTCCATGGCCATCCCTTCCGCGGCGGTGACGCTGATCTGCTCGGTGCTGCTGATGCGCTCCCTCCGCCATGACCCGGAGGTGTACTGCCAGAAAAGCTATCAGGCCACGGAGCTGGCCCTGGTGCTGCTCACCGCCGTATGCGCCTGGTTCCTGAGCACACCGGCCTTTCTTCATGCCTGCGGCGCACTGATGACCGCCTTTTACAGCCGGGTTATTGTCCCCCTGCTGATAGCCTGCGCATACCTGGCCGCGGGGATCGTCCAGGTAATCTGGTGGGTCCTTTCCTTTATCCGCCTGGGCTTTCAGGCGCCGGAGGAAAACAGCGCCCCGGATCTGTCCAGCGCGGCGGAGATCCTCCAGCTGGAGGGGGAGGCCGCATCCGGCAGCCCACTGCTGGGCCAGATTCTCACCGCCCTGGGGATTGTAGCCGCCCTGACTGCGGTGGTCCTGGTGTTCCGCTATCTTTCCCGTCGGGAAAGCTCCTCCGCGCCGGAGCCCCGGCAAGGGGAGCGGCGGTATACGGTGGATGCCCGTCCGGAACCTGCCCATGGCCGGGCCGGCCGCTCCCCGGTACAGCGGGTCCGGGCCCAGTACAAAAAGTTCCTCCGGCTCTGCCGGGATCAGGGCATTACCTGGGAGAAAAGCTCCACCAGCCGGGACGTGGCGGAGCGGAGCCAAAACCAGGTGGACCCGGCGGCCGGGGAGGAGTTGCGCCAGCTGTACCTGGAGGCCCGCTACCACGGCCAGGCCACCCGGGAGGACGCGGAAAAAGCCCGGCAGCTGGTCGCCGGGCTGAAAAAGACAGCCGGAAAGCTTTCGTAAGCTTCTTATACCTGGAACAGGCTCCCCCCGATAAACTCTTTCAACAGCGAGTTTCCGGGGATGGCGGTGCTGTCCACCGCCAGGAAATAATCAAAAAACTTCAGCAGCCGCTTGGCCTCCTGGTACTCCGGCGCATCGGTGGGGATGCCGAAAAGCAGCGGCTCCGCATGGGACTTGAGCACGGAAAACTCATAGCACAGGGCGGAGTTAAACATCACATCCGCCGTCTCCTGGTAGGGGA
>CAZSAF010000015.1:0-27484 GCA_964604605.1 uncultured Lachnospiraceae bacterium | reverse complement strand
CGATTGATATCACAAGGCGGCAGTCTGCCTAAAACCAGGCTGCCTGCCTTTTACAAGGAGGTATGCAAAATGAAAGTAGTAGGCGGTGTTGCCGGTGGTGCCGGCACAGCAGCCCGCATACGCCGGTTGGATGAGAGCGCGGAAGAATACGAGGAAAGCTACGACAAGCTGGTGCTGGCCACCGGCGCCAACGCCATTGTCCCCCGGATTCCCGGCATTGAGAACGCCAGGCTGTTCACAGTCAAGACTGTGACGGATATTGCCTGCATTTGTGAGAGCCTGGAAAAGGACGGAATAAAACGGGTCACTGTGGTGGGCGGCGGTTTTATTGGCGTTGAGGTGGCAGTCAATCTGAAGGAGGCCGGCTGTGAGATCTCCCTGGTGGAGGTGATGCCCCAGATTCTGGGCACCTACGATTATGATATGGTTCAGATCCTGCAAAAGGAGATGCTGGACCAGGGCGTGAATCTGGTTGTGGGCGACAAGGCGGTGTCCTTTGATGGCTCCAACATGACGCTGGAATCCGGCAAAGTGGTGGAGGGCGATGCCATAATTATGGCGGTGGGCGTCCGGCCGGATGCGGGCCTGGTCAGAGATTGCGGTTTGGAGCTGAACGAGAGGGGGCAGTAGTGGTGGATGCCAACTGCCGCACCAGCGACCCGGACATTTACGCTGTGGGCGATGTGATCCAGGTGTACAATGCCATCACCGGCAAACCGGAGCAGCTGCCCCTGGCGGGTTCCGCCCAGAAGCAGGCCCGGCAGGCAGCCGACCACCTATATGGCCGGCCTGTGCGCAGCACCGGCTATATCGGCTCCAGCTGCATTCAGGTGTTTGATTACAATGCTGCCAGTACCGGTCTGACCGCAGCACGGTGCGAGAAAGAGGGGATCCCATACGACTACGTGTACATTATCTCCCAGGATCGGGTGGGGCTGATGCCCGGTAGCACCCCGCTGCATTACAAGCTGATTTATGAAGTGCCCATCGGCCGAGTGCTGGGCGCCCAGGCCATCTCCAAGGGGGACGCCCCCAAGCGGGTGGATATTGTGGCAACGCTGATCAAGTTCGGCGGCACGGTGGATGACCTGCGGGACCTGGAGCTGTGCTACGCGCCGCCTTTCAGCACGGCCAAGGATGCAGGCAACAACGCCGCCCTGGTGGCGGGGAATCTGCTGGAGGGAAGGTTCCGGCAGGTACATGTCAGCCAGGTCCGGGAGCTGGTGGAGTCCGGCGCCAGCATCATTGACATGCGGGAACCCCATGAATATGCCCTGGCCCACCTTAAGACCGCGGTGAACATTCCGCTGAGCCAGCTCCGGGACCGGCTGGATGAAATCCCCCGGGACCGTGCGGTCTACCTGCACTGCCGCAGCTACAATGCCTGCCTGTGCCTGCAGGCCCACGGCTTTTTGGAGGTGTACAACATTTCCGGCAGTTTCCTGGGCATCAGCTTCTACGAGTATTTCAATGACGTGACCCAAAAGCGGGAACCCATTGTCACGGATTACAACTTCAACTGAGCCGCGTTTGGATCCTGGCAAGAGGAGGTTATGTATCCATGAAAAAATTGAATAAAGGGGAATTCATGGCTGGCGTCATCGTCCTGGTGGCATTGCTCGTTGGCGGCAGGCTGTTTCTCAAGGATGGCAGCCTTTACTACCGGATGCTGGTGGGATTAGGCCTGGGTTACACCTTGACCCGTTCGCGGTTTGGCTTTGCCGGCAGCGCCAACCGGGCCTATAACGGCGGCTCCACAAAGCTGCTGCGCTCCCTGTGCCTGATGTTCTTTCTCAGCGCAGTGATTGTAGCGGCCCTGTGTTTCGTGGGCGGGGCGGAGCGCTACAGCCTGTGGATTAACCAGATCAATCTGGGGCTGATGGCAGGAGGCATATTGTTTGGCATTGGGATGGCGTTCTGCACATGCTGTGCCTCCGGGGTTTTAACCGATGTGGTGGCCGGGCCTTCCCGGGCCATTGTCACCCTGATCTTCTTCGGTGTGGGCGTGTATGTGGGATTCCCTCTGCAGGCTAGCCAGAGTTGGGTGACCGATACCTGGTTCCACAGCGCATCCTACGAGACCGGCGTTTTTTTGCCGGACCTGTTCCGGTCTGACGGCATGAACGGCTACCTGGGAGCGCTGATCCTTACCGGAGCTCTGTGCCTGCTGGCAGCAGGGGCGGCCAAGGCCTATGAGAACCATCGCCGGAAGACGGGGACATATACCGGTATTGACTCGGAGCGCCTCCAGGAGCAGGAAGATGTGGAGATGCTCCTGGACAAGTCCGCCACGCCGGTGCTCTCCGAGTCCACCCTGCACCGGGTATTCGCAAAGTCCTGGACTCTTAAGACCGGGGCGGCGGTATGCTGGGCAATGCCCTCAAAAAAAGGTACTTTGCCTGCGGCAGGAAAAAATAGGGGAATCGCCCTTTATTTCTTCTCATCCAACAGCATGACGCCCTGGGGCGGATTGGCGTCAATGGCCCCTACAATGGGATGAGGGACATAGCACTCTTCCAGATAGGCTACATCCGCCGGCGTCAGCTGGACGTCCAGGGCGCCGGCGGCGTCGTCCAGATAGCTGGCTTTGGTGGCTCCGATGATGGGGGACGCCACTCCCTTGGCCCATTGCCAGGCAATGGCAATCTGGGACATCTTACAGCCTTTCTGCTCAGCCAGCTGGTGGACCCGCTGGACGATCTGCATATCCTGCTGCTCCATCCGGTCGTACTTGCCCATGGCCACCCGGTCGGTTTTGGCCCGTTTGCTATCGGATTCCCAGGTGGGGCGGGTCAGGTGGCCGGCGGCCAGAGGGCTGTAGGGCATCCGGGTAACGCCCATTTGATCACAGATGGGGATCAGCTCCCGCTCATCCTCCCGGTAGAGAAGGTTGTAATGGTTTTCCATGGCAGAGAAGGGAGTCCAGCCGTGGTCCCGGGCAGCCAGCTGCATGTTGTAAAACTGGTAGCCGTACATGGCCGACGCGCCCAGCGCCCGGACTTTGCCTGCCTGGACCAGGTCGTGGAGGGCTTCCATGGTCTCCTCAATGGGGGTGTCATAGTCAAAGCGATGAATGATATACAGGTCCAGATAATCGGTGCCCAGCCGCTGGAGGCTGCCGTCAATCTCCCGCAGGATGGCCTCCCGGGAAAGCCGGCCGGGATTGAAATAAACCTTGGAGGCGATCACAACCTTGTCCCGAGGGACGCTGCGCTTGAGGGCACGGCCCAGATATTCCTCGCTGGTGCCTGCCGAATAGCCGTTGGCGGTATCAAAAAAAATGATTCCCAGATCCAGCGCGTGGCAGATTACCTTCTCGCTCTCCGCCTCATCCAAAGTCCAGTCGTGCATGGTGCCGGCCTTGCCAAAGCTCATGCAGCCTACGCAGAGTTTAGAGATTGTAATGTCGGTTTTTCCAAGCCTCGTGTATTCCATCGTCTCAATTCTCCTTCCTGCCGCCCGGACTCTTGTCCGTTGTCCGGCCTTTGATCTCATTATAGGACGGCGGCCCGGTATTGTCCAATGCTTACATTTTATTGCCATCCCTGCGGTTTGCGTATGTTTGCCCTGCAGAAGGAATTTGCCACCTTTTAGGAAGCAAACGTTCTTGATGAAACGGTATGGATATGCTATGCTAAAAATAATTTTTTTGTGACAGGATTTTTCTTGGGAGGCGGACGGAATGGAACTGCGTACCTTGCGATATTTTTTGGCTGCTGCGGAAGAGGAAAACATTACACATGCTGCGGATATTCTGCATGTTACGCAGCCAACGCTGAGCCGGCAGATTATGGACCTGGAACGGGAGCTGGGGACCACCTTGATCCTGCGGGGGAAAAACGGCCTGACCCTGACCGATGACGGCCTTTTCTTTCGCCAGCGGGCGGAAGAGATTGTGGAGCTGGCAGACCGCCTGGAGCAGGCTTTCGTAGAGCGAAATGCGGAGGTAAGCGGCGTTGTGACCATTGGCGCTACCGAGGCCGTTGGCAGCCGCCTTTTGGCAAAACTTATGAAAGCCTTTTCCGAGAAATATCCTCTGGTGCAGTTCCATCTGTACAATGAGATGGCCGATTACATCAAAGACCGCATGGACAAGGGGCTGATTGAGGTGGGACTGCTGCTGGAGCCTGTGGACACCTCCAAATACGATTTTATCCGCCTTTCGCAGAAGGAAACCTGGGGTGTGCTGATGCGGGACGATCATCCCTTGGCCGGGCGGGCGTCCATTGCGGCGGAAGAGATTGCGGCTTACCCCCTGATCCTCCCTCTGCGGGAGCGGGTCCGCGCGGAGATTCTGCACTGGCTGAAGCGGGATGAGAAGGACTTGAATATTCCGCTCAGCTATACGCTCCTGTCCAATGCAGTGCTGCTGGTGGAGGAAGGAATGGGCTGCGCCTTTTGCCTGGACGGCGCCCTGGCCATTCACAGCAGTCCCCATCTGCATTTTATCCCGATCCTGCCGGAGCACACCACCCGCAGTGTGCTGGTGTGGAAGAAAAACCATCTGTTTTCTCCGGCAACCTCCCTGTTTATTCAGGAAATCAACCTGCTCCGGGCAAAAATGGAATAGGAGCCGTTTTCCGGAAGGAGCTCCCAGCCTTGTTGGGCTTGGGGGGCCTTTTGTTTGGGTACGCCTTGCGCTGGGGGGTTACCCATACGGAAATCACATTGAAAAAGATAAGGGACAGGCATTAGACTTTGCAAGGGAGTCCCTTTATAATACAGTCAGAAAATCGTGAGCCAATGGGGCAGATAGGAGGCAGTATTCGTGAAAAAGATTCGATCACTCTGTTTGGCAATGGCCATGGTGGTTTCTCTTGCGGCATGCAGCGCAGCGGGAAACCAGGCGAGCCCTTCATCCGAGGCCGCCGGAAGCAGTTCCGCAGCGCCGGAAACAGAGGCGGTGGGGAGCAGTGCTGCGGAAACGGAAGGAACCGGCCCGGCGTCATCCGGCGTGCCCGAAGGGCAGTGAAGCAATATTCTGGTAGCCTATTTTTCCTGGGCAGACAACGCGGTTCTGGCGGACGATGTGGATGCGGTGTCGTCTCCCAGTGTAATCCCGCTGGGAAATGTGCAGCAGCTGGCGGGCTGAGTGCAGGAGGAGACCGGCGGCGACCTGTTTCCTATCCAGGTTGTGGATCCTTATCCCAGCGATTGGGACGCATGCCTGGAGCGGGCCAATCAGGAACAGGGGGAGGATGCCCGGCCGGAGCTGGTCCAAAATGTAGAAAACCTGGAACAGTATGACACGGTCTTCCTGGGGTATCGCTAACTGGTGGTACGGCGTGCCCATGGCCCTGCTCACCTCCCTGGAACAGAACGATCTTTCCGGCAAGCAGGTCTACCTGTTTTGCGGCGGCCTTGCCAACAGTGTGGAGTTGATTGCGGAGGCAGCCTCTCAGGCGGCCATCTCGGATAATATCTTCGACTGCTATGAGGAAGATGCTTCTTCCTTCCAGGAAGCGGTCCGGGCCTGGGTCAACGGACTGGGGTATTCCGGCCCGGCAGAAACGGAGGCAGCAAACCCGCGAGATGTACGGGCAGCTTATCCTGGAAGCGATGAAATAAATCAGAAAGAGGGAAAAATATGAAGATTCTTATATTGGAGGGAAGCCCCAACCGGAAAGGCTCCACCCATCTGCTGGCGGATTGCTTTCGCCAGGGGGCGGAAGAGGCAGGCCACACGGTGGAGTGCATTAATGTAGCCCATGCGGTCATCCATCCCTGCACCGGCTGCATCCATTGCGGGTACGAAGGTCCATGCGTGCAGAAGGATGAGATGGAGAGCATCCGCAGGAAGGTTCTGGATGCCGATCTGCTGGTGTTCGCCACGCCGCTGTACTACTACGGCATGTCCGCCCAGCTGAAAACCTTGATTGACCGTTTCTGCGCCTTCAACAGCTCCATCCAGCGCAAGTACTTGAAATCGGCCCTGCTGGCCGTTGCCTGGAACAGCGATGACTGGACCTTTGAGGCGCTGGAGGCGCATTATAAGACCCTGGTGCGGTATTTGAACCTGGAGGATGTGGGCATGGTGCTGGGATACGGCTGCGGTACGCCGCCCATGACTCAGCACTCGGAGTTCCTGCAGCAGGCGTACTATCTGGGAACTCGTCTGAAGTAGAGGACTTCTGGCGGAAACGGCGGATTCGGCCTGTCTCCGGCAATCTCCGATCCAGGAGATGGATGGAAGGTGCAGCAGGGTGCGATGGTCATACCCAAGTCGGTCCACCGGGAGCAGGTGGCAGCGCAGGCAGACTCCTCTGCCGCAGCGTCAAAGGAGTAAAAGGGGCGGTGAGACAGATGAATAAAGAAGTAAGAGCATGCGATGAATCAACAAAAGGGAACCGGCTGCTGGTCGTTTCCTACTCCTATTCGGGCCATACCCACCGGATTGCCCAGGAAATCCAGGCGCTCACCGGCGGCGATTGGTGTGAGGTCCATCCCTGGCAGCCCTACCCCATGGCTTTCCCCGCATTGCTGGAACAGGTGAAACGGGAGATTTCCTCCGGATACCGTCCCCGGCTTCTTCCCGGGGTCCGGTCCCCGCGCCCCTATCCGGTGATCCTGGTCGGTTCGCCCATCTGGTGCGGTACCCTGGCGCCGCCGTTGGCCGCCTGGCTGTACAAAAACGACCTGTCCGGGAAAATCCTCCTCCCCTTTTATTCCCACTGCGGCGGCGTTTTGGGAGACTTTCGGGGGGATATTGCCCGGCTGTGCCCGAAAGCAGAGGTCCGGGAGGCCTTAGGGGTTCTGGAGGAGGATGGCGACAGCTGGAAAAAACGGCTGCGGCAATGGCTGATCCAAAACGGCGTTGCGGATGCGGGGCTGTTTCCTGCTGTGTGAATCAAGAGGAGAGTGGATGCACGCTGGTGGCACCGCTCTTCTGATCTTTTTCCACAAGCCGGATCTGGTCTCTTCTTAAGAAGCAAGGCTCCGGCAAAAGTGCGTCATGGCTGGTAAACAGCAGCTGGGCGCCGTGGATATTGATGGCCGGATCCTGCATTTTTTCCACCAGGTGCCGGGTAAGCAGCGGGTGCATGCTGCTCTCTCCCTCGTCCACCAGGAGCAGGGAACCGGTTTCCAGGGCCTGATGGGTGGTGGTAATCGCGTATTCCCCTTCTTTTCCGGGAACCGGTCTGGCGGTTACGTGGGTGATCCCTGGATCGGCCAGACGCAATTCTTCTTGAACCAGCACCCTCTGCGTTTCGCTCTGCGCTATGCGGGCGGCTGTTTCGGAAGACGCAGGGGCGGGGTTTCTCCATGCAATCACGTTTTCCCGGGAAAAGATCAGCGCTTTGCGCCCTTGGGGCCAGTGGAACAGAAATTCACGGTGGTTTTCTATGGTAAACTGAATCAGCATGAGGTTCGTTCTCCTTGGTTTTGGCGTACAGGGCTTCGGGGGTACATAGGGGAATGGCTTGAATGGAATTATCATAATCGGACTTCTCAGTTAAGTCAATTCTTGAAATCGGCAACAATATGGAGTATAATTCTATCAAACTCCTTAAGGGATGTGGATTGAAATATCGGATTATTCAATACGTAACACCTGGCTCACTATCCCCGCACCGTGCTCACCAACACAGTGCGGGGTGTTGTATATATTCAGCGCCGGCACCGGCGGCAGGATCTTATATGCCGGCCGCCCAACCACGGAGGATGAGCAAAATGGAATACAAAATCAATGACATCCAACTGACTGCCTCGGTTTTCCTTCCCTTTGTCAATCAAATCTGGCCGGGGGCGTATGATGCGGAGCGCACGCAGGCGGCCTTGGCCAGAACATGCAACATGACCGCGTATGACGGCGCAACGCTGGTCGGCTGCCTGCGCATTCTCACCGACGGGTATTTTTTCGGAACCATTACCGAGCTGCTGGTCCTTCCGGCCTACCAGAAACAGGGAATTGGCAGCAGGCTTCTGGCGCTGGCCAGGGAAAATACCCCTACCCTGCTGTATTTTGGCGCTCAGCCGGGGGTGGAGGCCTTTTATGAAAAGAATGGCTGTCAAAAAAGCCTGCAGGCTTACACCATCCCTCCCAGCCAATAGGAGTATTGGAAACATACCAGTCCGGTTATCAAAAAGAAGGAGGAACCCATGCTGTTCAGACAGATGAAATATTTTGTTGCCGTGGTTGACTGCAACAGCTTCACCGAGGCGGCGGAGCAGTGCTATATTTCCCAATCTGCCATCTCCCAGCAGATCCAGGCTTTGGAGAAGGAGCTGGGCGTGGAACTGCTCCACCGGGAAAACCGCCGCTTTGCCGTTACGCCCACAGGGCAGTATTTCTATTCCCACAGCAAGGCGATTCTGGATCAGGTGGAGGAGCTGGTCCATGAGACCAAACGCCTGGGAGCCGACCGGGAGCTGCAGCTGCGCATGGGCTATCTGCGCTGCTACAGCGGGCTGGAGCTCTATCAGGCGGTTGCGGAGTTTTCCAAAATTTACCCGGAGGTGGCCATCCATATTGTCCATGGCACCCATGAGGAGCTCTATGACCTGCTGCGCTTTGGCGGTGTGGACCTGATTTTGAGTGACCAAAGGCGGGCTTTTTCCGATTCCTACAGCAATTACGAGCTGATGCAGTGCGGGTGTTATGCAGAAATCTCCGCCCAGCATCCGCTGAGCCAGAGGGAAAAGGTTCGGCTGGAGGAGCTGAAACGCCTCCCCTGCATTCTCATCACCTCCCGGGAACAGCAAAACGCGGAGCAGGAGTATTATCAAAACACCCTGGGCTTCGGCGGCAGCTATCTGTTTGCGGACAGCCTGGAAGAGGGCCGGCTGCTGGTTCTGAGCAACCGGGGCTTTCTGCCCCTGGAAAGCGTGGGAACCCTGCCTCCGGAAAGCGCGTCCATCCGCCGGCTTCCCATTTTCCAGGGGGATCAGCAGATCCAGCGCAACTACTGCGTTTTCTGGCGCAAGGATCAAACCAACTATTATATAGAAGAATTTGCGGCTCTGCTCCGCCGGCTGATGCGGAAGGAGCCATGAGGCCACAGAGCGCGCCTGTGCCCTGCGGACATTCCCCGTGGCGCGGAAGAGACCGTGAAAATGACACGCCGAAATCGGAAACCCCTGCCCGGCAGAGGCCTTTTTTGTTTTCACATAAGTTCTGCTAATGAAAAACGCACGAAACAAAAATTGCAGATTTTCTCGTTTGGCTTAAAATAAAAGGCAGAAAGCAAACAGGACACAGGAGGGATGGATCATGAGCAAGACTTTGATTGTGTATTATTCCCGCAAGGGGGAGAATTACTGGAATGGAAGTATCAAAGATCTTTCCAAGGGCAATACCGAGATTGTAGCGGAGATGATTGGAGAGCTGACCGGCGGAGACCTGTTTCAGGTGGACACGGTAAAGCCCTATGCAGCGGACTATTACGCCTGCATTGAGGAGGCGAAGGCGGAGCTTCGGGCCAATGCCCGGCCGGAACTGAAGCGTGATCTGGACAGCCTGGATGGCTATGAAACCATCTTTGTGGGTTATCCCAACTGGTGGGGCACTATGCCCATGGCGATGTTCACATTTCTGGAGCATCACAACCTGGAGGGCAAGCGCATCCTCCCCTTCTGCACCAATGAGGGCAGCGGCATGGGAAGCAGCGAGCGGGATCTGAAGAAGGTCTGCAAAGGAGCCCAGGTGGAGAGCGGCCTTTCCATCCACGGCGCAGAAGCGGCCAATTCCCGCAGCAAGGTGGAGGCCTGGGTCAGAAAGAGCGTAGGTGGCAAATAACCGGGGCAAAGGCCTGGGTATGAAAAGGGAAAAATGCCCCAGGAGGCAGGAGGAGACAAACATGAAGTGTCGGACATTGGGAAAGCCGGAATACGGCCTGCAGGTATTTTCTGTGGGACTGGGGTGCATGGGCCTCAGCCAGAGCTATCCGCCCTTTCCGGACCGGAAAACCTCCGTGTCCTTTTTGCGCCGGGCGGTGGAGCTGGGGGAAAATTTTTTTGATACTTCCGACTCCCCGGGCATCATTGTCACTCCTCTGGCGCTGGATGAGTTCAACGGCCCCCGGGGCGACTTCTACAAGAATATGTTTGCCAAGTGCCCGGCCGGCCCGGCACCGCGGATGAGGTGGCCAATGTGGCAGCGCTGCTGATGAGCGATCAGGGAGCGTTTATTACCGGAGCCGACTTCCTCATTGACGGCGGCGCTACCGCCTCCTATTTCTACGGCCCGCTGAAGCCGGCAGATTAAACCGGCGCCGGGACGATTTCAGGGATTTTGCCCTGTCTCTCTGTAATCCAGACCAATTACGGAGAGGCAGGGCATTTTGTGCTATTTCTCCGCAGCCCGGGGCAACAGGCTCCCACTTTCCTCTTGCGGAGCGGAGAGAAATCTGCTATACTGCAAAAAGCTGCATACAACTGGTTCGAAATCCTCCCAGTATAAAAAACTAGGCTTTTATGGTATCTTCTGAGGAAGTATGCCTTTTTTTGCGGAGGATTTTTCAACGCAGAAAAAGATACGTCATCAGGAGGTTTTTTTATGCCCAAAGTAATACTGGACTGTGATCCCGGGATTGATGACGCCCTGGCGCTGCTGCTGGCTGCGGCCTCGCCGGAGCTGGAGATCTTGGGTATTACCACGGTGTCCGGCAACGTGCCGGCGGATCTGGGCGCGCAGAATGCCCGCAAGGTGCTGCGGCAGGCGGGCCGGCTGGAGATCCCGGTGTATATCGGGGAGATGACCCCGCTGGAGATCCCCTACGTGGACGCCATGGACACCCACGGCCGGGATGGGCTGGGGGAGAGCTTTCTGCCGGAGGTCCCCGGGCCTTTTCCGAAAATGTCCGCAGTGGAATTTCTGGAGGAAACCCTGGAGCGGGAGGAGGCTTCCATCATTGCCCTGGGCCCGCTGACCAACCTGGCCAAGCTGTTCCGGAAGCGGCCGGACTTGGTGCGGCGGGTGACCCGGCTGGTCTCCATGGGCGGCAACTTCCGCAGCCACGGCAACTGCTCGCCGGTGGCCGAGTACAATTACTGGTGCGACCCGGAGGCCGCCCGGGACTGCTTTCAGGTGATGGCGGAGGCCGGGAAAAAGCTGGAGATGGTGGGGCTGGACGTGACCCGGAAGATTGTGCTGACCCCCAACCTGCTTTCCTACATGGAGCGGCTGGACCCGGAGACCGGAGCCTTTGTGCGGAAGATCACCGGCTTTTATCTGGATTTCCACTGGGAGTATGAGCGGATCATCGGCTGTGTCATCAACGACCCGCTGGCCGTGGCCTACTTCCTGGAGCCCTCCCTGTGCCGTGGCTTTGAAAGCTTCACCGCCGTGGAAACCCAGGGGATCTGCCGGGGGCAGACGGTGGTGGACTCCATGAATTTCTGGAAAAAACAGCCCAACAGTTTGATTTTAACGGAAACCAATGCCGGAGGCTTCCTGCGGTTCTTCCTGTCCCGGATTCTGCGCAAGCCGGACGGCACCCACTGGAAGCCGGAAGAGCTGGCCCTGCCGGAGCCGCTGTAATCCGGAGCGAAGCCGTTGTACCTCGGAGCCATTGTAATCAGAAAGGAACCAATCCGATGAAGAATAGAAATAAAGGAAGAATACACGCATTCCAAATCTGCCTGGTGGCCATGGCGGTGGGAATCAACATCATTGGCGGCCAGATTGCGCTGCTGCTGCGGCTGCCGGTGTATCTGGACAGCATCGGCACCATTCTGACCGGCGCGGCCCTGGGGCCCCTGTTCGGCCTGGTGCCCAACCTGCTCAGCGGCATTGTCATGGCACTGACCGGGGATATCTATTCCCTCTACTTTGCGCCGGTGGGGATGATCACCGGCCTGGTCAGCGGCCTGCTGCTCCACAGCCGGACCGTCAAGGGCCCGCGGCTGCTTCTTACCGGGCTGGGCGTCACCATTCCGGGCACCGTGGTCAGCTCCCTGATCAATGCGGCCCTGTTCGGCGGCATCACCTCCTCCGGGTCCACCATTCTGGTACAGGTGCTGGCCCGGACGCCCCTGGGGCTCACCGGCAGCATTTTTGCGGTGCAGTTTCTGACGGACTATGCGGACCGCTGTATTGCTATTTTTGTCGTCAGCGCATTCCTGCCACTTTTGGCCGGGGAACTGCGCCGCCGGACAGCAGGAGGGGAGTGAGACAATGGAACGCTACAGTGTGATTACAGAAAAAAATCCCCGGGAGATTGTCCTGCTCCGGGCTTTCCCCTGTGCCTGGGGCAAGTGCCGTTTCTGCGATTACATAGAGGACAACGGCCGCAATGAGGAAGAGCTGGTGAGCGAAAACCGGCAGGTGCTGGCCCAGGTGACGGGAGCGATGGGGGTGCTGGAGGCCATCAATTCCGGCAGCTGCTTTGAGCTTCCCCGGGCCACCCTGGAGGATCTCCGGCAGCTGGCGGAGGAAAAGCAGCTGCAGCGACTGATCTTTGAGAGCCATTGGATTTACCGGAAACGGCTGCAGGAAATGCGGGATTTTTTCGGCATCCCGGTGACCTATAAAATCGGAGTGGAAACCTTTGACTATGATTTCCGGGAGAAGGTCCTGAACAAGCATGCAGACTTCCGGGAGCCCCAGGAGGTGGCGGCGTATTTTGACTCCATCTGTCTGATGGTGGGCATCCAGGGCCAGACCCGGGACATGATCCGCCGGGATATAGACGCCATGAAGCAATATTTTGCCCATGGCACGGTGAATGTATTCAACAACAACTCCACCCCCATCCGGCGGGATGAGGAGCTGGTCCGGTGGTTCATGGAGGAATACCAGTGGCTTCTGGATGACCCGGATGTGGAGGTACTGTATGAGATCACGGATTTTGGCGTGGGTTGAGGCCTAACTCGCCGCAGACCCGGCAGAAAAAGGCCCCTGGCCGAGGCATTGCACCTCAGCCGGGGGCCTTTGACACAGGCAGGCATGCCGCCTGGCCTTAAAACACGTACTGGTCCAGCCGCCGAAAGGCTTCCTGCACCCGGCTCAGGGGCAGGGCCAGGTTGATACGGATGGAATAGGGGCCGTGGAACATCCGTCCATCCTGCCAGGCCACACCCACATCCCAGCCGGCTTTCTCCAGCTCCTCAATGGATTTGCCGTGGCTCTGGCACCACTTCTCACAGTCGATGAACAGCATATAGGTGCCCTGGGGTTTGCTGACCTCCACCCCTTCAAAGTGCTCCTGGATATACTGGCAGGCAAAATCCACATTCTGGCCGATGACCTGCCGCAGCTCGTCCACCCACTCCTGCCCTTCCGGCTTGTAGGCGCCGATCAGGGCGTGCATGGACATGACGTTCATGCTGTTGTAGTGGGATTTGGAGCCCTGGGCCTCAATTCGGTCCCGCAGGTAGGAGTTATATATAATATGGTAGCTTCCCACCCGTCCGGCCAGGTTAAAGGTTTTGCTGGGCGCGTAGAAGGCTGCCGTCCGATTCCGGGCATCCTCGCTGACGGACTGGGTGGGGATATGCTTGTAGCCGGGCAGGATAATATCCGACCAGATCTCATCGGAGATTACCAGGCAGTCGTTGGCCTTGTACACCTCCATGGCCTTCTCAATTTCCCATTTCTCCCAGACGCGGCCGCAGGGGTTGTGGGGGCTGCAGAAGATAGCCACATGAATTTTCCCCTCCCTCAGCTTCTGGTCCATATCCTCAAAATCCATGCGCCAGATCCCGTTTTCATCCTTCTTCAGCGGGCTGTGCACAATATGGTAGCCGGCGGAGGTCAGAGAGCCGGTAAAGCCCACGTAGGTGGGGCTGTGGAGCAGTACGCTGTCCCCGGGGGCGGCAAAAGCGCCTACCGCGGAGAGGACGCCGCCCAGAACGCCGTTTTCATATCCAATGTGTTCCGGAGCCAGGCCGGTGACGCCATTCCGCGTTTCCTGCCAGTGGATAATGGACTGAAAATATTCATCCGAAGGCCGGAAATACCCAAAGAGCGGATGCCCGGCCCGCTTGATCATTTCCTCCGCAATGGTGGGAACGGTGGGGAAGTTCATGTCCGCCACCCACATGGGAATGGCGTCAAACCCCTCTTTCGGCGCATCGGGCGCGGAGCCGCCGCCGGCCCCTATGGCATCCACAGCCATGGCGTCTTTGCCGCGGCGGTCAATGACGGATGTGAAATCGTACTTCATTTTCTAAGCCTCCTCGCTTGGTATGAATGATGAGGTTCCGAACCGGAACGCTGATAGTATAACACCGATGGAGGCAACCTTCAAGGATTTCCAAGTGCGCTCGGCCTGCCTGCCGGAAAGGCAGGCAGAAAGGGGGGGGCATCCCTTTTTCCACACCAGCTCTTTTCCGGAGGTGACCACAATGGTCACGCCCAGGATCATCAGCAGCACTGCCACAATCAGCTGCAGCCCCTCCACCATAAAGACGCCGGTGCCGCTGGAGAAGGCGCGGACCAGGGAGAGGAAGCGCTGCACCAGCGCGCTGAGCAGCTGGTTGGCGCTGCCGAACAGGGGCCAGATATTGGAGTAGCCCACCTGGGTCAGGATGTACCCAAACGCCAGGGTGATCAGGGTGGCCACGTACTTGTTGCAGAGAACCTTCCGCCAGCCCTCCGCATGCTCCATGTCATCCACGCTGAACAGCTCCTGGAAGGACATGCGGCCGATCCGGGCCACCGAGTCCAGGGTGGTGAAGGCCAGGGCGGAGACGCACATGGTCATAAAGCTCTGGGCCACAAATACCGGAATGCCGAACATCTCCAGGAAGCCAGCCACACCGGAAGAGAAGATTTGGAACGGTGTTCCCACGGCGGCGGTTCCATCCGCGCCGGCGGCGGCCCCGGCCACGCACAGGGCGATGACGGCCAGCAGGCTTTCCAGCACCATGGCGCCGTAGCCCACCTTCAGCATGTCCTTCTCATTGGAGATGGTTTTGGAAGAGGTACCGGAGGAGACCAGGCTGTGGAAGCCGGACACGGCCCCGCAAGCTACGGTCACAAACAGGATGGGGAACAGGGTCCCTAGGCTCTGGTTCCGGAAGCCGGTGAAGGCGGCCAGGTTCATGGTCGGATGGGCAAAAACCAGCCCCAGCACCGCACCGATGATCATGCCGATGAACATGAAGGTGGACATGTAGTCCCGGGGCTGCATCAAGAACCACATGGGCAGCATCGCGGCCAGGAAGATGTAGGCAAAGGCAATGTACACCCAGGCGTCCTTCCCCAGGATCACCGACAGGTTCATGCCGCAGACAAAGGCCAGCACCGTGCACACCAGGCCAAAGGCCACCTCTTTCCAGCCGGTGAATTTCAGCTTCCGCTGTGCCAGGCCAAAGACGGCGGCAAACAGGATGAAGAACAGGGAGATGCTGCCGGCGGCACCGTTTACCGTGGCGCTTTCCGAGAGGGCCTGCACGCCATCGGTCATCACGTAGGCGTTGAAGGTGTCGGCCACCATGTCCGCAAAGGCCGCCATGACGATCAGGGTGAACAGCCAGCAGAAGCCCAGGAACAGCTTCCGCCCGGCTTTGCCGATGTACTGCTCAATGAGCAGCCCCATGGATTTGCCGTCGTTTTTGACGCTGGCGTACAGGGCGCCAAAGTCGGTGACGGCCCCAAAGAAGATGCCGCCCAGGATAATCCACAGGAGGACCGGCAGCCAGCCGAACGCGGCGGCCTGAATAGCGCCGGTGACCGGGCCGGCCCCGGCAATGGAGGAAAACTGATGGGCAAATACGGTCCACCCGTCGGTGGGCACATAGTCCTGCCCGTCGTTGTGCAGGACCGCCGGGGTCTTGGCGGTGGGGTCAATGCCCCACTTCCGGGCCAGCCAGCGTCCGTACAGGGCGTAGGCAGCCACCAGGCAGACAGCAGCAATCAGTACGATTACCAGTGTGTTCATAATACTTCACTCTCCTTTGCTCTTTTTGCCAGCCAGCGGAAGGGGGACGGACGAGGCTTCCCAACAAAACAAAAACGCCTTCCGACAGATTACTCTGTCAGAAGACGAATCCTTTTCTCCGCATTACCACTTCTGTCACCGGTTTCCCGGTCTCTCAGCCCTGTCGGCCAACGGCTCTCCATCCCCGGAAGCAGATACGGAAGCTCCGGCTAAAACAGCGGTTGGGTTAACAGGTCTCCCGATAACGGGAGAGTTCCGGTCCGGGCTACTGGTTTTGCCGTTCGCCCGACTGCTCGCAGGGGATAACCGCCCGGGCCATGCTGCCTCCTCACACCAGCCGGAGGCTCTCTGAAAACATTTCTGCCTGGGAAGTCCTGTCCTGTTCTTCGCATTGGCTTTTTCAATTTGCCCCATTATAGCGCAAAATTTCCGATTGTCAACTGCTTGCGCATACTTTTTTTGTGAGATATAATGATGGCAGATTGCGGGAGCACACAGTGCGGAGCAATCTGGTATCATAGGGTTCAAACTGGAAATGCTGGAAAGGCAGGAGCTAGCTTATGAAGGTATACGGTGCGCAGATCTGTGTGGACTGCAGAAATTATAAAGAGCTGCAAAAAAGCCGCGGCTTTGAGGCAGAGTATGTGGACATCACAGAAGATACCGGCAAGCTGAAGGAATTTCTTCAGCTGCGGGATCACGACCCGGTTTTTGCGCCGGTGCGGGAGCGGGGCGGCATTGGCATTCCCCTGTTTGTCCGGGAGGACGGGACCAAAACCTTTGACCTGGACGAAGCTCTTTCCTGGATCGGGCAGCCGCCGGTACAGGAGGGGGAACTGCCGGATGCGGCCCCTTCCTGCGGGATTCACGGGTGCCGCTGACGGGTGGCCGAGCATCAGAAAGGGTAAGGTGAAGCTATGAGACTGTTTGTGGCCATCCCTCTCTCCGAGGAAATGAAGAAGGTGTTGGTGGGCTGCCTCCATGACCTGAAGAAGCAGGGCGTGGAGGGAAACTACGTCCCGGCCCAGAACCTGCATGTGACCCTGGCTTTCATCGGGGAGTATGAGGATCCCGGTAGGGTGAAGCAGGTGATCCAGAGCGTTCCGTTTCCGGAATTTCGCCTGTGCCTTTCGGACAAGGGGAATTTTGGCAACATCCTGTGGGCCGGGGTAAAGGGAAACCAGAAGCTGAAGACCTACGTGAAGGACCTGCGGGCGGCGCTGGCGGCAGCAGGTATCCCCTGTGACAAGGAAAAATTTGTGCCCCACATTACCCTGGTCCGGAAAATGTCCGCCCGCAAACCCTTTCAGCTCCACATCCCCAAGGTGGAGATGACGGTGAAAAAGGCGTCTCTTATGAAATCCGAGCAGCGGGACGGAAAAACGGTTTACAAGGTGCTGTAGGGGAGGCTCCTCCGGCAAATCCCGCGGAAACGGCGGCAAATCATCTGCCCCCTCTTGACAACAGCCCCAAAAGGCGTTATAGTTTCCTCATAAACAGAATACGTTCTTCGGGGCAGGGTGCAATTCCCTACCGGCGGTATAGTCCGCGAACCGCTTTGGCGGCCGATTTGGTGCAATTCCAAAACCGACAGTATAGTCTGGATGAGAGAAGAAATACGCAGTAAATGGATGCTCGTTATGTGCAGAGCCCCGGAATCTTCGGATTGCGGGGCTTTTTTCTGTCTGGCGGAAGACGGTAGGCAGGGCTCCGACAGGAGTCTTCCGGCTGGCGTCCCATGCGTATGGACGCGAAGAACCTCTGGGCAGGCATCGGTTCTGGTGCCTGGAACAAAAAAGGAGGAGAGTTGGATGCAAAACAAAACCTTGAACCTGCGGAATATGGTGCTGATTGCCATGCTGGGGGCTATTGCCTTCATCCTGATGTATCTGGAGATCCCGCTGCCGTTTATTGCGCCGGCTTTTTACGAGATAGATTTCAGCGAGGTGCCGGTGCTGATCGGAGCCTTTGCCATGGGGCCCGGGGCGGGGGTAGCCATTGAATTTTTGAAGATCCTGCTGCATACACTGCTGCGGGGAACCTCCACGGCTTATGTGGGGGAGATTGCCAACTTTGTGGTGGGCTGCGCCCTGGTGGTACCGGCGGGGCTGCTGTACCGCCGGAAGAAAACCAGAGGGCATGCACTGGCCGGCATGGCCCTGGGCACGGTGCTGATGGTGACGGCGGGCAGCCTGATCAACGCCTACGTGCTGCTCCCCTGGTACGCCAACCATTTCTTTGCGGGAGCCGGCGGTATGGAGGGGATTTTGGCCGTGGGGGCCCAGGTCCACGCAGGAGCTGGCACCCTGTTGGGCTTTGTGCTGCTCTGTGTGGCGCCCTTTAACCTGGTCAAGGGCGTGGTGGTGTCCGGTGTGACTATGCTGCTGTATAAGCGGGTCAGCGTGGTGATCAAAGGCCATGGGTCGGAGAGCGCAGTAAACCGTAGAAAAGAGAAAACCGCTTAAACGGCCGTACACATATTTTATGGGAAGTTTTTCCCCTTACGGAGACAGATGTCCATTGCAAAGCGCAGCCGTCTCTGCTAGAATGGTAGCAGAAACAGGAGGAGTGGACAGATCATGATCGACGTAAGGGGAATTTCATATTCTTATGGCAGAAGGCGGGTGCTGGAGGAGGTCTCCCTGCATGCGGAAAAAGGGGACTGTGTTGCCATCGCCGGTGCCAACGGCTGCGGCAAGTCCACGCTCCTGTCCCTGCTGGCCGGCGCCATGCGGCTGCAGAAGGGGGAAATCCGCTACGGCGGCCAGGATCCCCGGAAGGACGTGGGGGTGTTTCGGCGGATGCTGGGATACGTACCGCAGGATAATCCGCTGTTGGAGGAGCTGACGGTGCGGGACAATCTGCGGCTGTGGTACAGCTGCAGCCCCTTTTCCCTGAAGGAGGATCTGCAAAGCGGCATCCTGTCGCTGCTGAAGCTGGAGGAGATGCTTCCCATGACGGTTTCCAAGCTTTCCGGCGGCATGAAAAAGCGGGTCAGCATCGGCTGCGCCCTGGCAGCCCATCCGCCCATTCTGATTCTGGATGAGCCCAGTGCGGCCCTGGATTTGATCTGCAAGGAGGATATCCGCGGATACCTGAAATGGTTTCAGAAAAACGGCGGCACCATCCTGATCACCACCCATGAGGAGGCGGAGCTGGATCTGTGTAACCGCCTGTATATACTGCGAAAAGGGAAATTGTGGGAGGAAGACCCGGCATTGCGGGGTGAACGCCTGGTGCAGGCGTTTGCATGAGGAAAGGAAAGTAATCCATGAACGAAAACGGCTATCAAGGACAAAACGGCCCTTACCAGCCCGGCGGTTCGGGGCCGGAGTTTTCCTTCGGGGGTGAGAGCATTCCTCCGGAGCCCAAGAAAAAGAAGTGGATTCCCCTGGTGGGCGGCGGCGTGGTGCTGGCTGCCGTGGTGGTGCTGGGGATCATTTTCGTTCCCAAGCTGTTTGCGGATCCCAAGGATCGGGTGATGGAGGCCTTCCGGGAACTGCCCGGCAGTGCCTCCTCCCCGATGGCGGAAGAGATGGGCTGGGCGGATATGCAGGAGGCCATGCAGAAAGCCGGCCATTTCAGCGGGGAGTTTTCCCTTCAGCAGCTGCCGGCATCCATGGGAAGCGAGGCTCAGCTGCTGAGCGCCTTCTCCTTCTACTTTGACGGCGCGTTGGATTATGATGCCAAGGAAGGTGAGATGGGGCTGGGCCTGCGGCTGGGCGGCATGGATCTGATTTCCGGGGAACTGTACGTTGACGAGGATATGCTGGCCCTCTCCCTCCCTCAGGTGTACGACGGTGCGCTGGCCATTGGCACCGGCAATCTCCTGGAGCAGCTGGAGAGCTGGCCTTTGTTTGAACAGCTGAACCTTTCGGAAGCGGATCAGGCCATGCTGGATATGACACTGGAGTTCTTCCCGGACAGCAGCGTCCAGGAGGAAATGCTGGCTTCCCTGGAGGAGAGCATGCAGGCATTCCAGGACGAGATTGTAGTGGAGCAGCTGGATCAGACGGAGGATGTGGAAATCGGCGGCAAGGAACAGGAATGCCGGGGATATTTGGTTTCCATTCCCCGGGATGCGGTGATCGGGCTGCTGGAGGATTATCTGGACTGGTACCAGGAACTGCTGGATCAGATGGGCCTGACTGCGGAGGAATACAACTCGCTGATGGCGCAGCTGGATACAGGAGTTCAACAGGTGGAAGCCGTTTTGCAGGGAGAGCTGGAGGTGGAGGTCTATCTGACCGGCTCCGGCAGTCTGGCTATGGTCCGGGTGGAGGATTTCCGGGACTGGATTGTGGAGGAATATCAGGAAAACATGGAGTCCCTGGCGCTGGAGCTTTCCTTTCACGGGGAGGCCATGCCCAGCGATTCCTTTGAGCTGGAGCTTTACAGCCCCGAGGGCGGCCAGAGCATGAAGCTGATCAAAACTGGAGAAGTGGACCAGGGGGATCTCTACACGGAATACCGGTTTACCATGGATGAAGGGAACGGCGAGGTGGAGCTGTTCTCCATGGAAGACAGTTATCAGGCGGATTCCCGGGCGTTTTCCTACCGGATGGATATTCCGGAGGGCAATGTATCCTTTTTCCTGGAGGGAAGCCTGGGGGATGTACAGAAAGGCGAGTCTGTGGAAATCATCCTGGACGAAGCGGGGCTTACCGCCGAGGGAGAGACCTTTTCCATAGAAGGGACCCTGGAGCTGGGGATCGGCGCAGGGGATCTGGAAGCGCCGGAGAATGTGCGGATGATTTTTGAGATGGATGAACAGGACCTGATGGACCTGCAGGAGGAGATCAACTCCAGCCTGGGCGGCCTGTTTGGTTCCATGTATTAAAGAAAGTCTGTCTTTTCCACAGGAGAGAAACATGAAATTTTTTTGGAATCTGCAGCTTCTGGAGTGCAAGCGGGCTTTCCGGAAGCTGCCCCAAATCCTGCTGGGAGCGGTTGTGCTGATAGCCATTGTCGGCACAATCGCTTTTTGTGGACAAAGTGTCCTGTACCAGGATGCGGTCAGCGGCCGGATCAACATAGCGGTGGCGGCGGAGGGCAGCACGGAAAACACGGAGCTGGCCCTTTCCTTCCTGGAACACATGGAGACGGTGGCCAGCCTCTGCTCCTTCGTCTATACCAGCCAGGCAGAGGGAATGGAAATGCTGGAGAATGGGGAGGCTGCGGCGCTGCTGGTGGTGCCGTCAACCCTGGTGGAGGATATTATCAGCGGGGTCAACACGCCGGTGCGGGTGATTCTGGCGCCGGGAATGGACGTGTCCAGCGCCCTGGTGGAGGAGGTTACCTCGGCGGGGGCTGGGACCCTGGGAGCCTCCCAGGCCGGAATCTACGGGGCGTATGACCTGTACACCCGGTACGGCTATGAGACGGAGCTGTCCCAGGCCTACGAGGATCTGAATCAGATCTATCTGACGGCGGCCCTGAGCCGTACCAACCTGTTTGACAGTGAGACGGTGTCCGCCACCGGGGAACTGAGCGTGCTGGAGTACTACCTGGCCTCCGGTATGGTGCTGCTGCTGCTCCTGTGGGGGATGACCTGCGGCAGCTTCCTGGAGAAGGATTCCCGGTCCCTGGCCCGGAAGCTCCGCATTGCCGGCATAGGAGGAGGAAAACGGACGCTGATCAAGTGCCTGACGGCCTTTTTGACCATGGCGGCGGGGCTTTTGGTTCTGGCACTTTTGGCAGCGGGAATCTGGACCGGCCTCCGGGGCCAGTGGGCCGGGGAGCTTTTGGTGCGGCTGCCCATGCTGCTGCCGCTGTGCGCCTGCGCCTGCGCCCTGACGGTCTGCCTGTACCAGGCAGCCCCCACTGCGGGAAGCGGCATTCTGCTGATTTTCCTGGCCTCCGTGTCCCTGCTGTTTCTGGCAGGCGGCTTTGTGCCGTCTGCCTTCCTGCCCCAGAGCTTTGAGGCCGTTTCCCGCTTCCTGCCGGCCAGCTGGATGATGGAAGGGGCCGGCGCCTTTCTGACCGGGGAATTTTCCGGGCAGGCCGCCGGCGTGCTGCTGGCCTTTGCGGTGCTGTTTTGGGGCCTGGGCTCCTGGATTGCCGGAAGGGAGGGAGCGGCATGAGAGGCGCGGCGGTATGGATGGGAATGCTGGCCAAGCGCCAGTTGAAACGGCCGGTGTTTGTGGCCATTTTGATTTTGATCCCACTGCTCTGCGGCATCCTTTTCCGGGCGAACCGGCAGGAGGAGCAGGGGGTGCCGGTGGCGCTGGCCTGTGAGAACCCGGACGACCTGACCCGGGCGGCCATGGAACAATTATGCGCCCAGACCGGCGTGTTCCGGTTTTATACCTGCGGCGAAGAGCAGTTGGCCCGGGATGTGGCGGCCCGGCGGGCAGAGTGCGGCTATGTGTTCCCGGAGCAGCTGGAGGAACGGATGCGGGAGGGAACGGCGGCGGACAGCATTGCCGCCTACTCCTCGCCCAGTTCGGTGGCGGCGCAGCTCTCGTATGAGGTGGTGTACGCAGCCCTGTTTTCTCAGTATGCGGAAGGGATTTTTGTGGATTATATCGCGGAGAACCCGCTGTTTGCCGGGAAAGAACCGGAAGCCCTGGCCCGGGAGGCCCGGGAAGCCTATCGGACCAACCGGGAAAATGGTAAAATCTTTTCCTTCGTCTTTGAGCGCCTCACCGGCGATGGCGGGAGCCAGGAGGTGGAGGGCAGCAGCCAATCCATGAGCCTGACCTCTTCGGTGCGGGGGATGCTGACGGTGTTCGTACTTTTGGGTGGACTGATGGGGGCTCTGGACAGCCTGCGGGATGAGCGGCGCCGGGCCTACCTGGCAGCGCCGCCAGGGCTGCGGCGGTGGATTCCGCTGCTGGCGGTGGCCGTGCCGGCGGCCCTGACCGCCCTGTCTGCAGAGGCAGCACTGCTGGCGGGAGGACTGACCCGTGGCCTGCTGCAGGAGTGGGGGTTGATGGCAGCCTACTGGTTGCTGGTCACCGGCTTCTGCACCCTGTTGGCGGATTTGCTGCGGCGGGAGGTGCTGTTGTGCGCAGCCATTCCGGTGCTGGTGATGGGGTGCCTGCTGTTTTCACCGGTGTTCCTGCGGCTGGGCAGTATCCTGCCGGTGTTCCGGATGCTGGAAAAACTGTTTGTGCCCACGTATTATCTGAATGGAGTCTCCGGTGCCTGGGGAGGCCTGCTGCTGGCAGCGGGCATTCTGCTGGCGGCCAGCCTGCTGGTCCGAGGCCTGAGAAAGGAGTGTTGAGGGCTGTGAAAATATGGGAAACCTTTTGTGAGGCGGAGACCTTTGCCCTGGGCAAAACGCTGGGCGAACAGGCGAAGCCGGGGGATATTTACTGCCTGGAGGGGGACCTGGGTGTGGGGAAGACCGTTTTTATCCAGGGCTTTGCCGCCGGGCTGGGGATCAAAGGGCTGGTGAACAGCCCTACCTTTACCATTGTACAGGAGTACCGGCAGGGGCGCCTGCCGTTGTTCCACTTTGACGTGTACCGGATCAGCGATCCGGATGAAATGCTGGATGTGGGCCTGGAGGAGTATCTGTACGCCGGCGAGGGGGTTTGCCTGATCGAGTGGCCCAGCCGGATTGAGGAGCTGCTTCCCCCGGAGGCACGCTGGCTGCATATCGAAAAGGACCTGTCCAGAGGGTTGGATTACCGGAAAATCTGGACCTCCGATGGGGAAGAAGGAGAGAGAACATGAAAATTTTGGGGATTGAAAGCTCCTCACTGGTGGCGTCTGTGGCCATTGTCACAGACGATCTGGTGACGGCAGAATATACGGTAAACTATAAGAAAACCCATTCCCAGACCCTGCTTCCCATGCTGGATGAGATTGTCCGCATGACGGAACAGGATCTGGATTCCCTGGATGCCATTGCGGTTTCCGGCGGCCCCGGTTCCTTTACCGGCCTGCGGATTGGGGCGGCAACCGCCAAAGGCCTGGGCCTGGCGCTGGATAAGCCCTTGATCCATGTGCCGACGGTGGACGCCATGGCTTACAGTCTGTTTGGCTGCGCCCACCTGATCTGCCCGGTTATGGATGCCCGGCGGAGCCAGGTGTACACCGGCCTCTATTCCTTCCAGGAGGAATTCCAGGTGCTGGCGGAGAATGCGGTGATGGCCCTGGACCAGCTCCTGGACCGGCTGGAGACTTCCGGACAGCCGGAAATCCGGGAACGCCGGGTGGTATTCCTGGGAGACGGCGTGCCGGTGAGCCGGCAGCGGATTGAAGAGCGCCTGGGGAAGCGGGCCCTGTTTGCCCCCGCCCCCTGCAACCGGCAGCGGGCCGCCTCTGTGGCGGCCCTGGGCGCCTTGTACTGGGCAAAGGGGCAGACGGAACCGGCAGGAGAATTTGTCCCCACCTATCTGCGGCCTTCCCAGGCGGAGCGGGTGCGGGCGGAGAAGGAAAAGGCAGGAAACGTATGACGCGGCCTGAAGACATATACCGGATCCGCAAGCTGGAAGCGGAAGAGGCGGAATGGGCGGCAGAGCTGGAAGCCGCCTGCTTTCCCGATCCCTGGAGCCGGGAAAGTCTGGCAGAAGGCCTGGGGGCCGGGCGTCTTTTCTGCCTGTTGGCAGAGCAGGCCGGGCAGCCGACGGGCTACTGTCTGGCTCAGCTGGTTCTGGATGAGGGGGAGCTGCTACGGATTGGCGTGGCTCCATCGGCACGGCGCCGGGGGATTGGCCGGGCCCTGCTGCGGGAATTGTGGAGCCAGTGCCCGCAGATTGCCTCTTGGTACCTGGAGGTGCGGGAGGGAAACCTGCCGGCGGTCTCCCTGTACCGGCAGGCCGGGTTTGTTCCCTCGGGAATCCGGAAAAACTATTACCGGGATCCGGTGGAAAATGCCCTTTTAATGTACAGGAAAGAGGATTAAGAAATGTTGGATGTTTGTTTGTTGGGAACCGGCGGCATGATGCCTTTGCCCTATCGCTGGCTGACCTCCCTGATGGTCCGGTATGAGGGAAGCCAGCTGTTGATTGACTGTGGCGAGGGGACGCAGATTGCGGCCAAAATCAAGGGGTGGAGCTTCAAGCCCATTGATGTGATCTGCTTTACCCATTACCATGCGGATCACATCAGCGGGCTGCCGGGGCTGCTGCTGACCATGGGCAATGCAGAGCGGACGGAGCCGCTGAAGCTGATCGGCCCCCGGGGGCTGGAGCGGGTGGTAAACGCCCTGCGCACCATCGCCCCGGCGCTGCCGTTCCCCCTCGAATTCCGGGAGCCGACGGAGCGGGAGGAGGACATTCAGGCAGGACCCTATCAGATCCACGCCTTCCGGGTCAACCACCATGTGGTCTGCTACGGATATGCCCTCACCATCCCCCGGGCGGGGAAATTTCAGGTGGACCGGGCCCGGGAGCTGGGCCTGCCGGTCCAGTGTTGGAACCCGCTGCAGAAGGGCCGGACCGTGGAGTATCAGGGGAAGCAGTACACGCCGGATATGGTCATGGGACCGGCGCGGCGGGGACTGAAGGTGACCTACTGTACGGATACCCGCCCTACCCCGGCCATTGTGGAGGCGGCCCGGGAGGCAGACCTGTTTATCTGCGAGGGCATGTACGGGGAGCCGGGCAAGGAACAGAAGGCGGTGGAGCACAAGCACATGACCTTCCGGGAAGCGGCGGAGATTGCGGCCAAGGCACAGCCCCGGGAGATGTGGCTGACCCATTACAGCCCTTCCCTCAACCGCCCCGAGGAGTTTATGGAGGATGTACGGAAGATTTTCCCCCGGGCTAAGGCGGCCCGGGACGGCAAAAGCCGGGAATTGAAATTTGATGAGGAGTAAGCCATGAAGGACATTCGAATTTTAGCCATTGAGAGCTCCTGCGATGAGACGGCGGCTTCGGTGGTGCGGAGCGGCCGCACCGTGCTGTCCAACGTCATATCATCCCAGATTGACCTGCACACCCTGTATGGAGGGGTTGTGCCGGAGCTGGCTTCCCGCAAGCACATTGAAAACATCAATTTTGTCATTGCGCAGGCGCTCCAGGATGCGGGCATGACCCTGGCAGACCTGGACTGCGTGGCGGTTACCTACGGCCCGGGGCTAGTGGGGGCTTTACTGGTGGGGGTGGCGGAGGCCAAGGCCATTGCCTATGCCCGCAAGCTTCCTCTCATCGGTGTCCACCATATCGAAGGCCATGTGTGCGCCAATCTCATTGAACATCCGGAGCTGGAGCCGCCGTTCCTGTGCCTGATTGTCTCCGGCGGCCACACCCATCTGGCCATGATGGAGGATTACGGAAAGTTCCGGATTCTGGGCCGGACCCGGGATGACGCGGCGGGGGAGGCCTTTGACAAGGTGGCCCGGGCCATTGGCCTGGGGTATCCCGGCGGCCCGAAAATTGAGAAGGCGGCCCGGGAGGGAAATCCCCATGCCATTGAATTCCCCCGGGGGAAGGTGGATGGTTCCCCCCATGATTTCAGCTTCAGCGGCATGAAGTCTGCGGTGCTGAACTATCTGAACCAAGCGGCTATGAAGGGGGAGACGGTGGTACAGGCGGACGTGGCGGCCTCCTTCCAGCAGGCGGTGGTGGATGTGCTGGTGGAGCGGGCGGTTTCCACCGCGGTGGAGCTGGGCCAGCATCGGCTGGTACTGGCCGGCGGCGTGGCTTCCAATGGGGCCCTGCGCCAGGCCTTGGACAAGGCCTGCACCCGGCACGGGATCCAGTGCTATCACCCTTCGCCCATCCTGTGCACGGACAATGCGGCTATGATCGGGGCGGCTGCCTATTACCATTATATCAAAGGAGAACGTTCTGGCTGGGACCTGAACGCAGTGCCCAACCTGCAGCTGGGGGAGGAAGAATCATGAAGACCATCGTGTGCTTTGGCGACTCCAATACATTTGGCGTAAACCCGGACGGCGGCCGCTTCCCGCGGCAGATCCGGTGGACCGGACGCCTCCAGGCACTCCTGGGCGAGGGATATTATGTGGTGGAGGAGGGGCTGAATGGGCGGACCACCGTTTGGGAGGATCCAATGCAGCCCTGCCGCTGCGGGATGGAAGCCCTTCCCTATATACTCAAGACCCACAAGCCCATTGACATCATGTTAATCATGCTGGGCACCAATGACTGCAAGGCCCATTTTCACGCATCGGCCCGGAGCATTGGGCGGGGGTTGGACAGCCTGTGCCAGCGGGTACTGGCATCGGATGACGAGGGATACCCGGCGCCGGGGCTCTTTCTGGTTGCGCCCATTTATATAGGAGAGGGCATTGGGGCCAATGCCTTATCCAGTTACGACGAGACCGCACCGGCCAAGTCCCGGGAACTGGCCTCTTATTACTGGAAGGTGGCGGAGGCCTATCATGCCGGCTTTTTGGATGCCGCTGCCGTAGCTTCCCCAGGCTCGGATCTGCTGCACATGGACGCGGCGAGCCATGAGGCACTGGCCCAGGCGCTGGCCGGGGAGCTGAGAAAATGGTTTGATGGGAAGGACGCGGAAGCCGTCCGTTAGTGCCTTTCCGGCCCAGGGAAAAAGCGTGGCGAAAAAAATGAAAAAAAGAAAAAATGTGGTTGACAAACCCGCGGTGGAGTGCTATTATATTTTCTGCGCTTCAACCGCGTCGAAACACGGAGAGGTGTCCGAGTGGTTTAAGGAGCTGGTCTTGAAAACCAGTGACTCCGTAAGGGGCCGTGGGTTCGAATCCCACCTTCTCCGCTCAGAAC
>CAZSAF010000014.1:12737-27580 GCA_964604605.1 uncultured Lachnospiraceae bacterium | reverse complement strand
GTCTGTCTGCCTTTTCTCACTAACTGATTAAATGTGGGCATACGTTTCACCTCCTGTAGATTTCTTTGGGATTTTTCCCATGCACACAAAAAGAAAACGCTTCTGAATGCGCGCTCATCCATTATATCACAAGAATGGAAGAAGTCAAGGCATTTTTCCACGATAAATTCCAGTAAATTCCGGGTAAATTCCGGGTAAATTTCCTCCGTACAGGCATTGAAAAATCCCGCCGGTTATCGTATACTAACAGTGAGAGGGAACCGATTGTTTCCACACGTTTCTCTATATATAGGAAGGAGCAAACCCATGGATGCCTGCCGCAGTCAGACGACCATACCGGAACTCTACACCCTTTCGCTCCGCATTGCCGCCCGGGCCCACAGAGGCCAGGTGGATAAAGGCGGACGCCCGTACCTGCTACATCCTTTGGCGGTGGCCCGGCAGGTTTCCGGCACGGAGAGCAAAATTCTGGCGCTTCTCCACGATGTACCGGAGGATACGGACGTTTCCCTGGAACAGCTGGAACCCATTCTGCCGCCCCGGATCCTGCAGGCGCTGAAGCTGCTGACCCGGCGCCCCAGCCAACCCTACGGGGAGTACATAGCACAGCTGGCCCAGGACCCCATGGCCGCCCGGGTCAAACTGGCGGACCTGACCCACAACATGGATCTGAGCCGGATCCCCCACCCCACGGAAAAGGATTTCCGGCGGCTGGAGAAGTACCAAAAGGCCTACGCCTACCTGAAGGAGCGCATCTAGCGCTCCTTTTTCTGTGGGTCAACGTCCCCCGGACGGAAGAGCCTGAGCCCAGAACGCCTCAATTTCCCGCCGGGAGGCAGCCACACTGCCCTGGACAAAGAAAGGCTTACCGCCGCCCCGGCCGGAAAGCTGCCGGTTCATCTCCTGGCACAGCTCCCGGAGGCTGCCGTCCTTCTGGCCCAGGGCATATTTGTAACCGGCGCCGTCCGCCCCGGAGAACACGGCACAGAGGCCGCCGCAGGTCTCCATCACCGCCGCCGCCAGCTTCTGGACCCCATCCGGCTCCAGCCCCTCCTCAAACAACAGCACGTTTCCGGCGCCCCGGCATTCCGCCGCCTTCTGAGAAAACAGCCGCTCCTCCAGCTCCATGACCCGGCCCCGGAGGGCAAAGTTCTCCTCCCCCAGCCGGGCCACCGCCGCCGCCGTCTCCCCGGGCTTGGCGGAAAGCTGCACGGAAATCCGGTGGTTCTGTTCCTCCAGCTGGTTGACGTGGGCCAGGGCACGGCCGCCGCTGATCATCTCCACCCGGACGCCTTCCCGGAATTTCTGCACCGAGAGCAGCTTGATCAGGCCAATCTGGCCGGTGCGGGTCACATGGAGGCCGCAGCAGGCGCACAGGTCCGTGCCGGGGAATTCCACCAGCCGCACCAGGCCGGTCAGCTCCTTCTTGCTCCGGTAGGGCAGCTGCTTTCTCTCCTCCTCATCCGGGTAGAAGATGTGGGTTTCCCGGTCCTCCCAGACCCGGGCGTTGGCCTGGGCCTCGATCTCCGCCAGCTCCTCCGGCCGGATCTCCCCGTTAAAGTCCATGGTGATCACCGCCTCCCCCATGTGGAAGCCCACGTTGTCATAGCCGAACCGGACGTGGACCAGGCCGCTGACCAGGTGCTCTCCGGAGTGCTGCTGCATCAAGTCAAACCGCCGTTCCCAGTTGATACGGCCGGTCACCGTGCTGCCCACCTCCAGAGGGCGGTCCGTATCGTGCCAGATCTCCCCTTCCCGCTCGTGGACCTCCCGGACAACCGCATCCCCCAGGGTCCCCGTATCCCAGGGCTGGCCGCCGCCCTCCGGGTAAAAGGCGGTTTGATCCAACGCCACCTGAAAGCCATCCTTCCAGGGCTCACACCGGGTCACCGTCCCCTGGAATTCCCGCATAAACACATCCTGATAATACAGCTTTTCCGCCGCCATTGTGCTTCCTCCTGTCCGTTATGATCGGTTCAGCTGCCGCCGCAGCCTCTCTTCCTGTTCCCGCACCAGCAGCAAAGGCCGGTACGTATGGTACCGGGACTCCGGATGCCCCCGGAGATACCGGCCGCTGTCCGGGCTCCGGGTCAGGTCTGCCAGGAGCAGGAGCAGCTCCTGGTTTTCCCCCAGGGTCTCCGCCACCCAGCCGATGGCCCGGTCCATAGCCTCCCCCACGGTGGCTTCCTGCTGCCGGATCCGCTGCTGCCGCTGCCGCAGCAGGCCTTCAAAGAACGCCGTATGTTCCGGGAAGCGGTGCGCCCCTGCGGCCCGGGCTTCCGTCTCCGCCTGGCGCAGAGCCCGCAGGCACCGCTCCTCCTGTTCCTCTTCCTCCGGCGGAAGGATTTGGGCCCGGCTCTGCACTTCCAGGGCCTGTGCCTGCTTTTCCAGGAAATCCTCCACCTGGGCCTCTGCCCCTTCCTCCGGCATTTCCGGCTTCCAGCCTTTCAGCACATCCACCTTCCGGCCCAGGTACGCTGCATCCGTCTGTTCCCGCCGCCATCGCTCCAGACGCCGGTGGATGCCTTCCAGCAGCAGCTGCACCACTCCCAGCCGCTCATCCGGAGGCGCTGCCTGAAGCCGCGCCTCCGCCCGCTCCCGGGCCTCCGCCGTCACAGTACCGGACAGGATTTCCTCCGCCGGGTAGGCTTCCCGGTACTGGGCGTAGAGCCGGTACCAGGCGGCAAAATCCTCCGCCACCGGCCCACACTGCAGGTACTCCCGGATCACCGGCTCCGTCACCGGCACCTCCATCCGCTCGTACTCCTTCAGCAGGTCCGAGAGGTCTTCCCAGCCCCGGGCGGTGACGAACTGCCGCTCCGGGCCTTCCCCCTCCACCCGGTAAAAATTCTGAGGGCGGTTTTCCAGATAGGACAGGATGGCCCCGTGGACGCCGGCCTGGGCGGCGTACTCCCGCCAGACCCCCACATCCGCCTCTATGTTCAGGCAGCGCACCCGGTCCAGGGTCGCCATGTCCAGCTCCCGAGCGGACCGGTTGTAGGCGCTGGGGTTCCCCGCCGCGGCAATGACCCAGCCCTCCGGCACCCGGTGGTTGCCAAAGGTCTTGCACTGTAGGAACTGGAGCATGGTGGGCGCCAGGGTTTCCGAGACACAGTTGATCTCATCAATAAACAGGACCCCCTCTTTTTTCCCGGTCTGCTCCATCTGTTCATACACGGCGGCAATGATCTCGCTCATGGTATATTCGGTCACCGTGTACGCCCGGCCACCGTATATCTTTTTTTCCACCAGCGGCAGGCCCACGGCGCTCTGCCGGGTGTGGTGGGTGATGGTGTAGGCCACCAGCCCCACCTGGCATTCCCGGGCCGCCTGCTCCATGACAGCAGTCTTGCCGATGCCCGGCGGCCCCATCAGCAGCAGCGGCCGCTGGCGCCGCACCGGAATCCGGTAGTGCCCCTCCGGATCCTTGGCTGTGTAGGCCCGCACCGTGTGCAGTATCTCCTCTTTTGCTTCCTTAATATTCATGGTGTCCTTTCCTCGTATACCCGGAGTTTACCGGCTGTTCCAACAGTCTGCCACGCCATGGCTACAGCCGCAGCCGCAGGTTCAGTGTCACCGCCCAGTCCGGCACCGTCTGTTTTTGATAGGCGTCGTTCAGGAATACAAAGGCCGTCTCGTAGGGCGGCTTTTGGGAGGGATAGATCCCGTCCCCGTCGGTAAAATACAGCAGCCCCTTCAGGTTCCGCAGCCGGCCCTTATCCCGCATCTGTTCCACCAGCTGGAACACCGGGCGGAAGTCTGTGCCGCCCAGCCCCTGTATCTTCAGTTCCTTCACGTAAGCTTCCCACTCCTCCCGGCAGTGGATGATGGTGCAGTCCTGGATCATGGAATCACACTGGACCACCGCCACCTGCATCCGCCGGAAAAAGTTTTCCGTCTCGCTGAAAATCTGATACGTTTCCTCCAAAAAGCGCCGCACCACCGGCCCGGAGCAGGAACCGGAGGTGTCAATGGCAATCACCAGCTCCTCCAGGCGGTTCACCTCCGCATATTCCAGGGGCTCCAGGAGCAGCAGCTTCTCATAGTGCTCCCGGCTGTAGAGGTAGGGCAGGTAGTCAAAGCTGTCCATGTCCAGCTGCATCTCCTCCCGGAACACCGCATACCGCTTCAGGAACCGGCGATAGTCAAAGACCTTCCGCCGCTTTTCCAGCACTGCCGCTTCCTGGCCGCTGCCCGCCTGGGTTCCCCGGCGCCCCTGCCGGGCTCCGGCCGGACGGCTCACCTGCCTCTGTATGCGGTTCCAGCGCCGGACAGTCTCCTCCATCCGGCCCAGGGCCAGCAGCCGTTCCTTCCATTCCGCTGCGGCGGGAGGGGAGTCAGCCACTTGATCTTCCTGGCACCCGGTGCCGGACCCTTCCCCGCCGCCGGCCGTTCCCCCGTCACCGCCGGGGCTGTTTCCGCCGGAAATTTGCAGCGCCGGCGCCGCCGGTTCCCACTGCCAGGGGTGGGCGTCCCGCCGGAACAGGGCCTGCAGCTCCTGCGCCGCTTCCGGATGTCCCTCCAGCCACCGGTAAGCAGCCTCCGCCCGCACCGGCAGGCCGGTCTCCTCCAGCTGCCGGAACCAGCGGGCGCGCAGTTCCACCGCCCCCTCACCGGCCTGTGCGTGCGTCGGCATTGCCTGGCCCGGGGCTTTCTTCGGGCTGCCTGCCCCGCCATCCAGCAGCTCCGCCGCCCGGTACTCCACGGTCCAGTCGCAGGCCGCCTCCCAGAGCTCCGGCTTCCGCCCCCGCTCCGCCACCACGTGCAGATACAGGGCGTGGAGGGACGTGTGGAGGTAAATTTGCTCCAATTTCTGCCGGCTCCGCTGAAACTGCTCCTCCAACAGCTGGGGCTGGAAGTACAGCCGTTGCCCGTCTGTCCCCAGGCACCGGTCCAGCCGGGGCTCCTCCGATGCCGGCAACGCCCCAAAAGCCAGGGCAAAGGCGGGCAGCCGCAGCTGCAGGCCGCTGCGGATCAGCCGGAGAATGGCCCGCCCACCGGATTCCGTGGAAGCCGCTCCCAAATGTAGTTCCCCCGCTGGTACGGCAGACGTACCGTCCGGAGAAGGATCGCCGGACAGAGGATTTTCCAATGCCGCCTCCGGCTTCTGGGGTCCCAGCAGCCAGGCAGCCATCTCCGCCTGGCCTGCCTGCCAGGCTTTTTCCAGGCAGTCCTCCCGGTCCCGCTCCGTCAAAATCCCGTCCACCCACAGCCGCTGCAGCTGCTCCAGGCTCCCGTCCCGGATTACGGCCTCCGCTGCCGGGCGGCGGCGCCTGCGCAGATAAGCCCGGTACGCCTCCCGCGCCTTTGGAGACAAGCCTTCGCTGTCCCGGTACGCCTCCAGAGCCAGCTGCAGCCGCACCGCTTCCTGCCCGGATTCCCGAAATTTTTTCAGCCGTTCCTGGTCTCTGTCCACTCCTGTCTCCTTTTCCGCTCCGCCATGTCCGCAGCCTGCCGCCTGCCACTTCGGGAACAGTATAGCACGGAACGGCGGCAGCGGCAAACGGATTGTACCAGGCAGCCGGGAATTTTCCGATATACATTCTCCTTATGTCCCATCTAAAAATCCTATCTGCTTTTTCAAAATAATCCGTTTTTTTAAATTGATATGAGCAAAAATTTATGCAATAATGATTTCATCCGATAAAACGCAGATATTTGACAAGAAAGGGAGGCAACAGCAATGCGAGAGATTGATTTTTCCCCGCTCCATGACTGGTGGATCCAGGCGGACGACGGTTCCCTGCAGCGGGCCGATGAGCCCTATTTCAAGGCCCGGCTGCGGGCCCCCGGCACCTGGCAGATTACCACCGCCGGGGATTACATTTACCTGGTGGAGGGTGAGAAGGAGGCTCTGGTAATCGACACCGGCAACGGCTGCGGCAACCTGCGGGAGATGTGCCAGACCCTGACGGACAAGCCCATCCGCCGGGCGGTGAACACCCACGAGCATTTTGACCACACCGTCAACAATTACCAGTTTGACGAGGTCTGCATGACCCAGGCCTGCAAGGACGCTCTCACCAGTCCCAACTACCGATATGCCTACCTGGACGATCTGGACATCCCCCGGGAGTACCCCATCCAGGTGGTAAAAGACGGGGACATGCTGGATTTGGGCGGCCGGCAGCTGGAGGTGTTTGCGGTGCCGGACCATGCGCCGGGCAGCCTGGTGCTGCTGGACCGGAAAAACCGGCTGCTGTTCTCCGGCGATGAGCTGGGCACTCCCGCCTACAAGGAGGTAAAGACCACCGTGGAGTCCTACGCCCGCAATGTAGCCCGGCTCTATGCGCACATCGAAGAGATTGACTGGATCTTTGGCGGCGGCTTTGCCTTTGACCACATGCTCCTCTACCGCCAGACTCAGTGCCTGGACAAAATCCTCAAAGGCTATGAGGGCCAGGTGTATTACGCGCCCCAGCCCATTATGCCGGAGCCGGACCCGGAGGGCCGCAAGATTATCCCCCGCCGGGTGCCCAACCCCTACGACTTTTACAAATTCTGGAAGCCGGACACCGGGGAGCGGCGGATTATGACCTATGGCTACTGCAGCATCATCTACCACAAGGACAAGATTCGGAATCCGCAGCTGTAACCGGGAAACGAAATGCGGCAGAGCAACTTCCGGCAGCCGTTCCGGAAAGCTTGGTGTGCTGTTCCGGGTGGAATTCCGCAATATACCGTTTGAAAGAAGGAGCGGATTTATTCTCTCCTCCCTTCGCTTCAACGGGGATAATCTCCATCCCATTTTGCAGTACAAAATCGATTTCCCGTTTTTTGTCCGCAAAGTACCGGGGTTCTACCGCAAATTGTCCCCGGAGCTGCTGCAATACATAGTTTTCCGTCAAGGGGCCTTTGAATTGGTAATCTGCTTTCAGCAGAATCACGCTGTTGTCTATGCCGGCCATGTGCTTAAGCAGTCCCGTGTCAAAAAGGAACAGCTTGAATTGATCCAGCTTGTCAAAAGCAGAAAGGGGATGTTCCATTTTGGAAACATTGTAAACACGGTTGAGCATACCAGCCGAGACAAGCCATTCAATGGCTTCTTCAAAATCCCGGGGCCGGCCTCCCTGCCGGACCGCTCCATAAATAAACTTCTCATTGGATTTGATTTCGATGAGTTCCTTTTGAATCTGCGCTACCTGCGCTGGATCTCTTTCGCTGACCCAGGAAGACACACACTCTGGCATACCGCCGATAATCAGATAGTGACTGTAGTATTCCAAAAGACGGTTGTGAAAATTTTTTTCTATTTGCTGACCCTTGTGGATACTTTCATAATACGCATAAAGCGATGGTTCCGTTGCTTCTAAAAACTCGTCGAAGGTCAGCGGATAAAGATCCAACAGATTGACCATTCCCACTGGATAGGATTTAGGCTGTGCCAGCAGTGTGCCCAACAGACTTCCGGCTGCTATGACATGGTATTCACTGGCCTTTTCTTTAAAATATTTCAGCGTGTTCAGCGCTTCCGGACATTCCTGAATTTCATCAAAAAGGATCCGTGTTTTTTCTGGCAGGATTTTTTTCCCTGCAATCAGGGACAGCAGCTCGATGATCCGCTGGGGATTCTTATTAGTCTCGAAAATCGATTTCAGTTCATCCTCTTCATCAAAGTTCAGATAAACAAAATCTTCATAGCTTCCGGAAATTTCTCTGTTTTTTGCTCGGAAAGCTTGATTTTTCCCTTATACCTGTGTATAATATGGATAGTTTCATATTGCACGTTATAAGTGCCCGCTCCGGCGGGTGAAAAGGGAATCCGGTGAGAGTCCGGAGCTGTCCTGCAGCTGTAAGCGGGGAGCGCTTCTCAGACCACTGTGCAAACGGGAAGGGAGAAGGCCGCATAGATCCGCAAGCCAGAAGACCTGCTTATAATAAGATTTATCGACGACCCACTTCGGATGGCAGATAAATGTCGGGAACTGCTTGTCAGCCTCCCTTCTGGGCGCCGCTTTTTTGAGAGCGGTTTTTCTTTTGCCCGGATATGAATCTTGAAAAGACGTGCTTATGAACACTTACTCTTCTTTACCTCTATACCTAGAACCCCCTCCCGCCTGGATCACGGGAGGGGGTTCTGGTTTATTCTGCTTTTTCGATTGTCTGCCGTTTACTCCTTAAACTTTTTCTTCAGCAGGGTGCCGAGTCCGGCCATGGCGATCACCGCGCCGCCCAGGTACACCGGCATCCAGGTGCTGCCGCCGTCCGAGGTCTTGGGCGGATTGTCCGTGGTATTGCCATTGTTGCCATTGCTTCCGGTATTTCCGCCGTTACCGGTGCTGCCGGTGTTTCCGTCATCGCCGGTGTTCCCGCCGTCTCCGGTGTTTCCACCATTGCCGTCATCTCCGGTATCTGCCGCCTGCACCACAACGGTGCGCACCATGGTAGCGGTGTTGCCGGCCTCATCGGTGACCGTGTAGGTCAGGGTGTAGGTGCCGGGCTTGGAGGTGTCCACGGTTCCCTCCACGGTGATCCGGTCTGTGATGTCATTGCCCGCGTAGTCCTGGGCGCTGACGCCGGCCATGGGGTCAAATTCCGCACCTTCCGCCACCGTGTTCAGAGAACCGGCAGGCAAGGTCAGCACCGGCTCATAGCCGTTTTTTTCCACGGTCAGGTAGTTGACGCTGGTCCGGGAAAGACCGCCGTTGGCGTCCGTCACCTCCGCATACCAGCCGAAGGTCCCCTCCGGGGCGCCGGCCCAGGTGTAGCGGGCGGTGGAGCCGCTGGCCACATTCTCCACGGTTCCGATGGTCTGGCTGCCATACACGTTCACCGTCAGGCCAGTGGTCTCCAGAGTCTTGGTCTCCGGCTCCAGTCCCAGATCCGCAAAGGAAATCTCAAACTCTTCCTCGCCGTTGATGCCGGCCACATTTCCAATATCCGTCTCATCCTTGGCATCGTAATCGTCCAGGCTGGGGGAATAGGTGCGGAAGATGATCTTCTCTCCATCCATGTCAAAGTGCATCAACCGCATATAGCCCATGCCGCCCGCGTTCAGGCCCTGGTAGTCAAAGAGCAGCTGGTAAACGTTCCGCTCTGCCACGCTGTCCCCGTCATCGTCAAAGGAATCAATCCGCATCTGGGCATTGTGGTAGTGGCCGGAGAGCACCATGCAGACGTTGGGGTTGGTGGCCACCACTTCCTCGTACACCCGATGAGGTTCTTCTCCCATACCACCGCTGGCCAGCAGATACTCGTGGAAGCAGAGGATGGCCTTCCGCTCCGGATACCGGGCCAGCACCTCGTTCATCCAGTCAATCTCATCATCGCCGATGCCCCAGCCCATGTAGATCATAATGAAGTCCAGGCCGTCCACGGTGATCAGGTCATAATGGCCCCGGTTGTCCTCATAGCTGCCGCCGTACCAGGGGTTCTGGTTATAGCGGTCCTCTCCAAAATACTTGCTGAAGTTGGTGTAGTCCCCGGACAGATGGCCCACATCGTGGTTGCCTGCCAGCACACCGTAGGGGAAACCGGCCTCATCCAGCATATCATAAGCCTTGTCCGCATTCTCCCACTCGGGAATCAGAGGCTCATCGTCAATGATATCCCCGGTGTGGAACATGTACTGGATGTTCATCCGCTCCCAGTTGTCCAGCACCCAGTTGTGAATATCCAGCTGGTACTGATACTGTCCCTCCACATCCTGGTTGGGGTTGCCGTCATAGTCCTCGTTGTAATACTGGGTATCGCTCTCCCAGGCGAAGGTAAAGTCATAGTCCTCCCGGGGCGTATCCGCCTCGTTGTAGGTGGCGTTTGCACCTGTCTCGCCTGCGGCATACTGGTCCGGGGTATAGCCCTCCCCGTTCTGGACCATCACCCGCACCTGCGAGCCGTCCAGATAATCCGCCAGCTCCACCGTTCCGGTGAGGGTCAGATTTTCGCCATCCCAGATGGTCTCCGCATCCACCAGATCCCAGGCGCCGGTGGCCGTATTGTAGGCGTACAGGAAGGTCTTTTCATTGTTGGAGGTACCGGTCCACTGGACCTGGATAGCCTCCGCATCCATCATGGCCTCGTCCACCGTAATGGCAAACTCCTGGTACGGGAACCCGTCTCCGGAGGCCGCTTCAAAGTCCTGGTCGGTGGTGCCTGCCGTCTGGCTGACGCCCTGGCTCACCGCAATCTGATCGTCTCCCAGCTGGTACCGCTGGCCGTTCTTGAAGGTGACGGTCATGGTGTCCCCTGTGGGATCCTCCACATACACGGACAGGGTAGGGGCTCCGTTGACGGTGGTGCCGTCTGTGGGAGAAATCACATCTGCGGAGGCATCCTCCTCCGGCACCGTAAAGCGCACGGTCTTCTCCGCCGTGTTGCCGGCCTCATCCACCGCCGTCAGATACAGGGTGTGGGTGCCGGCGGCCAGGGCGCCATTCTCCAGGGTGTAGGGCAGGGCAATCTCCTCCCCGTCCAGCAGGGCCGAAAGCTCTACCTTCTGGCTCAGGTTGTCCGTGGCCTGGGCCGTGATCTCCGCCTGGCGGTACTCGCCGCCGTCCTCCAGGCTGGCGGTGATCTCCGGCGCCGTATTGTCCACCACCACGTCTGCGGAAGCTTCACCAGACCGAATGGTGTGGTTGCCGTCCGTCAGCGTCTTCGTGTCCAGATCATACCGCAGGGCGTTGAAGCTGCTCTCTGCCAGCTGGAAGGTCACGTACAGGATCTCCACCTTGGAGGTGCCGTCTCCCATGCTGATCTCCGTCTCCGGCGTCACGCCGCTCATGGTTTCCGGAGCGTTCGGATGCCAGTTGTCCGTGGTATGCTCAATGGCGCCGATACCGTTGACTGCTCCATAGGACACCGGCCGCAGGGTGACGCCGTCCGGCAGCACCAGGCGGATGTTCTTGACCACAAAGTCATCGTTGTTTTCAATATCATGCTCCAGGTTGTTGGCCTTGTTGCCGGCGTGGAAGGCAATGGTAATCTGCCGGCTCTCCGGGTCAAAGTAGTGCTCATCCACTGAATAGGTGTAGGTGCGCCACTCATCGTAGGTTCCCTCGTTGAACACGCCCAGCACGTCATCCCCAATGGCCACCGCGTTCTTGAAGAACACGTCGGTCTGGCTGGTCTCAAAGGCAATGATGGCGTCCCCGTTGATGGAAGGCACCGTCTGTTCCACCGCATCCTCGTCTATGGTCAGGTTTCCGCCGGTGCCGATGATGGCCTGGGTGCCGGACAGGAACTGGCCGTCGGAGACATTGAGGCTATCCCCCGCCGCCGGGGCATCCGTGTTCTCCACGCTCGTCTCCTCGGTTCTCACGGTCCGGTAGCCGTCGCTGACCTCAAAATAGTAATCGTAATACTGCTTGCCGAACAGGTCCACCTGCTCTAAGGTCCGGGAGAACACATCTCCGTTGTCCCGGAGCAGGTTGTAGGCCTCGAATGAATCCGAGTGGTTGTCCTTCAGATACAGCTTCACGCTCTTGATGGTGGTCTCCGCAGAGGTGGCCTCCAGGGAGAAGGTGAAGCCTTCATCCTCCTGGCTGAAGCTTCTTGCTGTCTGATCGGTGAGCTCCGGCTCCGTCACCGTCTGCGGCAGCTCTGCCCGGTAGGTAGGCTTCTCCGCAGCCGTCACCGTTCCCGGCGTGGGATCTGCGTCGTCCTCCATCAGCACGCTGGCAAAGGCACCATTGGTGTACTGGTTCTGGAACACAATGGACTTGTCTGTGTTGGTGTTGTCCGTGCCGTTCATATTGTAGGTCACATAGTCCAGCACGTCCTTGACATTGGAGGCAATCTTTACGCCCCGGGCGCCGGAGTTGGACATACCCCCGCAGGAAATCTCGATCAGCTGATCGGCGGTCAGGCTGGTGCCAAACTTTTCATTGAAATTAGCCAGCCCCAGATGATCGTTGCTGCCGTTTTTGATCCAGAACACCAGGGACTTCCCGGATTTCAGGATTTTACTCTCGGATGTCTCCCACCAGACCACATCGCTGTCCTCCCCGTTGTCCGGGTAGTTGTAGTACAGCTTGTAATCCTTCAGGTCAATATCCCGGTTGGAGTTGTTGTACAGCTCAATGAACTCGTAGGCGTCCGCCCCGTTGGCGTTGGAGCTGTCCGGCAACAGTTCGGTGATCACCAGGGCCGGGGCCTGGCTGGCGTCCACGGTGCCCTGTTCCCCTATGGTTACGGTACCGCAGGCAGAAACCGCTTCGTTCACCCCGTCGGTGACCACTACTTCATATCCAAAGCTCTCAATGCCACTGGCCACCGCCTGGATCTGGCTGTAGGAGACGCTGGCCTGGAGGGTTCCGTCCACATAGGTCATGGGCAGCGTAATGGCCGGCTGATCCATGCCGGTGACGTAGAACCGCACCTCCGCCCGGAGGATGGATGCCGTCAGGTTGGTGTCCGTCATGGAAACCGTCCAGGTGCCCCCTTCCTGCACAGCAGCGGGAGCCGTGGCTGTCACAGAGGGAGCGGTCACGGTTTCCGGTGCCGTGTACTGGCCGCGGATGGTTTGGCCGCCTGTTTCATCCAGGCTGCCCGGGGTAGGCTCCCCGTCATACAGCGTGGTAATCTCCGTGCCGTTGTAGCTGAAACGGATGGCTTCATTCACCCCCAGGGAACCGTCGGAAGAATCCCCTGCCGTGTAGGTGACGATGCTGAAGGTGGTTCCCGTCTGGCTGCACACGGAAAACTTCCGGCTGCCGGAGTTGGAGAAGCCGCCGGATTCGATCTGGTTCAAATTTTTCCCTTGCTCCAGGGAAGTATGGTAATAGGCATTAAAATTGTCCACGGCCTCATTGGCTTCCAGGCTGTCCGCATTCCGGATCCAGACCACCAGGAACTCTCCCGCATCCAGGGTCATCCCCGCCTGGGTCAGCTCCCATTCGGTGACCGTGGTGCCGTTGTCATATAGGAAGCGGTAATCGTCCAGATTCACCGTCTGCTCCCCGGCGTTGTACAGTTCCAGATACTCGTAGCCGTCGGAGTCACCCACATTGTCCGTGTTGGGTACAATCTCCGTGACCACCAGCGGCGCTGGCAGCGCCGGTTCCTCTGCATCCTGGTTCACGGTAACACTGAACGTCTGGCTGGATACCGTGTTGACCCCGTCTTTCATGGTCACCTGGTAGGAGAAGTTCTCCAGCCCCTCCAGGTCGGACGCCGGGATGGTGGCGGTGAAGCTGCCATTGTCATAGTCCATGGAATAGCTCTCGGTTTCCGTTCCCAGCTGTACCTCCACCAAGGCAGACTGCACCAGGGCCGTCAGATTCGTGGAGGCAGTGATGGTGAAAGAGCTACCCGCATCCACAGATTCGTTTGCCGTCACGGTAACAGAAGCCCCCTGCTGCTCGCTGACCTGATAACGATTCGCCTCCGCAGGAATCTGCTCCACTGTTGTGGCACCCGGCGTGGGGTCCCCGTCATAGGATAAGGTAGGCTGCTGCACCTGGCCGAGGGTATAGCCGAAGGTGATGCCCTTTTTGATCTGGGCCTTCTGCTCCCCATCGTTGTAGGTAATCTGGGTGATGGTCTGGCCGGTGGCACGCAGCTGGATCCGGATGCTCCGCTCCCCGGTGTTATGGAACCCATTTACAGAGTCCACGGTTTTCACCAGCCGGACCCCTTCTTGGGAAATCCCATAATACGACTGGAAATCCCCGTCCGCCAGCGAATCGCTCGCTGCATTGCGGATCCACACCACCAGGGTCTCCCCGGCTGCCAGGGTAATCCCCTGGGGAATCTCCCAGTCGGTGATAGTGCCGCCGTTGACGTTCTGGATCAAATAGGAATCCAGGTTCACGTTCTGGGTGGACACATTGGTGATCTCCACATACTCATAGGCATCCGTGCTATTGGCAGTCACGCCATCCGCCTGATGCGTGTCCGCCACAATCTCCGTGATCAGCAGCGGCGAGGCCACCATACTGGCATTGGCCAGCGGCGCTGTCACCGGCTCCGCCTCATTTTGAATAGTCAGCGGTGCCGCCAGCACCCTTGCCGGTGCCACGGGGACGGATGTCGCCGCCACCACCAGGCTCAGGCCTCCCACTGCCAGCCGCTTCCACCGGCTGCCTGCGTTTACTCTCTTTCTACCCACAGATAACTCCTTTCCTCTGCTTGCCGTGTCTCTCACGGCATCCAGTTACACCCGGAGGTGCTTCCTCTGTTCTGCACAGCGTGCATCCCATTTGCATTTTGCAATCTGCCTGAGTGTAGCATCCGAGGAGTTGGTTTTTATTACAGTTGGGTAAACAAAAGGTAAAATTTGTATCGATATGTAAAAATTCGTAAGTTATAGCAAAATTGCCGCACGAAACCTATCAACATTCCATGCGGCATATCAACCTTCCTATTTTTCTGTTTTTTCCTGCATCAGGTTGGCCCGGGGCAGCACCTGGCCCGGCTGGATTTCCAGCAGCGCGTCCGGTATGATTCCACTGGCCCCCGCCGGCACCTCCACCGGAAATGCCGGACCCACCATCTTCCGCTCCGTCACCATCTGCCGAATGGCCGGATCCAGCACCTGCGGTTCCTCCATGCCGTCACACAGCTCTGTGGTGGAAAACTTCCGCAGCTCCTTGACAATCTCTTCTGTATCCATAACGCTTCTCCTCTGTATTTACGTGTCGTTTCCCCTTTGTTGTCCCAGCTCCCGCTCTACATAGTCAACAAAGTCCTGCTGGACCTTCGGAAGCCGCTTGCTTTTGGGGTAGAAAAACCAGGTGTTGCGGCTCACCGGCGTGCCGTCCCGGTGGTACATGGGGCTGAGGAACAGCCGGTTCCGGCCCTCATAGTGCTCCGGCACAAAGCAGCAGACATAGCCCCTTCCCTTTTCCACCAGCTGCTAGGTCTGCCGGTTGGTGCTGTAGCCAATGCGGGTCATGGACGGCAGA
>CAZSAF010000014.1:7128-12637 GCA_964604605.1 uncultured Lachnospiraceae bacterium | reverse complement strand
CAGCTGCTAGGTCTGCCGGTTGGTGCTGTAGCCAATGCGGGTCATGGACGGCAGATCCGAAATCAGCACCGGCTCCCAGGTCACCACATAGGCCTGGTTCCGCCCCACCAGCACCTTGTTCAGGGAGCCCTCATAATCCCCTCGGATGAAGGCCACATCCACGGTGCCCTCCAGCATCCGGCGGAACAGGCTGTCGCTGCCCTCGGTCACTACCTGGAACTGTACCTCCGGATGCTCCCGCCGGTACCGGAGCATCAGCTCCCCCAAGTCGTACTTGCTGTAGGTATAGGATGAGCCGATGGTGATCACCCGGACCCCTGCGCTCTTCATCCGTTCCAGCTCCCGCCTGGTCTCCTCCCGGAATTGCAGGTAGATGGCCGCCTGGTGTCCCAGATATTCCCCCTCCGAGGTAAAGGACAGCCCCTTGGGCGTCCGGTTGACAATGGGCACGCCCCACTCTTCCTCCATGCTCTGGAGCCCCTTGGTCAGGGAGGGCTGGGTGGTGTAGAGCAGCTCCGCCCCCCGGGTCCTTCATCATTCATTCTCTCCTTCCACCAGCTGCTTTTGCAGATACCGCAGCTGACCGCCGGCCAGCACCACCTCCAGCTCATCCAGCTGGTCCATCCGGTCATAGTCCGCCGGGTCCGCAAAAAGCATGGGAATCACCCCGTGATTGACCAGATTTCCCTTATGGATGCGGGCCATGCTCTTGGCAATGACGCACTTGACGCCCAGGTACATGGGATTGATGGCCGCATGTTCCCGGGAGGATCCCTGGCCGTAATTTTCCCCGCCAAGGATGATGCTCCTGCCCATCTTCCGGGCCCGCTCCGCAAAGGCAGGGTCGTACCGGCAATAGCAGTACTGGCTCATCAGCGGGATATTGGAGCGCATGGAGGAAAACTCCGCGCTGGCCGGGGTAATATCATCGGTGGAGATGTTGTCCCCCGCTTTCAGGCTTACCGCTGCCACCAGACGATCCTCCGGCACCTCTGGCACCGGCAGGAACTGGATGTTGGGTCCCCGGACCACCTCCACCTTCTGGGCCTCCTCCGGCGGCAGCGGAGGAATCAGCAGGGAATCATCTACCAGGTACTGCTCCGGCTCCCGCACCTCCCCCAGGCAGCGGACCTCCTCCCCCATCACCTCCTCCGCCGTGGCAAAGGTTCCCTTCACCGCGGTGGCAGCGGCGCTCTCCGGGGAAACCAGATAGATCTCCGCCGTGGGGTTTCCGGCCCGGCCCTTAAAGTTCCGGTTGGAGGTGCGCACGGAAACGCCGCCTGTGGGCGGTGTCTGGCCAATGGCGCAGCAGGGGCCGCAGGCAATTTCCAGAATCCGCACCCCGGCCTCCACCAGCATGTCCAGGTAGCCCTCCCGCAGCAGCTCCCGGTAGGTCTGCCGGGAGGCGATGGCGCAGGTGCAGGATACATCCTCGTGGACATGCCGCCCCCGGAACACCAGGGCTGCCTTGGCAAGATCCCCGTAGCTGGCATTGGTACAGGATCCCAGGAAAACCTGCTGCACCTTCCGCTTGGGCACCTGCGCCAGAGGAAGCACATGGTCCGGCAGGTGAGGGCAGGCCATCAGCGGCTCCAGCTGCCCCAGATCCAGCTCCATCTCCTGGTCGTATTCCGCATCCGCATCCGGCAGCAGCTCCCGGCAGGCGTCCCCCCGGCCCTGGGCCTCCAGGAACCGGCGCACCGGTCCGTCCGCCGGAAAAATGGAGGCGGTGGCCCCCATCTCCGCGCCCATGTTGGCAATTGTGGCCCGCTGGGGTACCTCCAGAGCCGCCGCGCCGGGCCCCACATACTCATACACCTTCCCCAGGCCGCCCTTGACCGTCTCCCGCCGGAGCATCTCCAGCACCACCTCTTTGGCGTTGACCCCGGGCCGCAGGCGGCCGGTCAGATATACCTTCACCACCTGCGGCATTTTCAGCCGCATGGGAACGCCGGTCATGGCCGTAGCCACATCCATACCGCCCACGCCAATGCACAGCATGCCGATGGCGCCGCCGTGGGGCGTATGGCTGTCCCCGCCCATGCACACCGCCCCGGGCACACCAAACCGGGCCAGGTGCACCGTGTGGCAGATGCCGTTGCCGGGACGGGAGACAAAAACGCCGTACCGTTTGGCCACCGACTGGAGATAGATGTGGTCGTCCGGCGTCATGCTATTTACATATAGAAGGTTGTGGTCCAGGTAGCTGACGCTGCACTGGGTGCGGACCCGGTCCAGGCCGATGGCCTCAAAGGCCAGATAGGTCATCACCGCATTGATATCGTGGGTCAGCGTCTGGTCCACCCGGATAAAAATCTCCTCCCCCGGTACCAGACTGCCCTTTACAAAATGTGACTCCAAAATTTTCCGGGTTAAGGATCTGCCCATCTTTCTTCCTCCTCTGCTGTCCTCATCGGCTGCGCTCCACCGGCATCCGATGTTCTCTGCTACAGCATACCACGTTTTACGCCGCCTGCCCCATTGCGTTTTCCCATGGTGGTATTCCTTTTGGGAATGGGGGTTACAGAAAGTCGAACAGGCTCAGCTGCCGCATCTCCTCCGGCTCCTTTCCGGTTTTCTCCCGGGCCAGCCGTTCCGGCTCCAGCTCCTCCAAAAACGGCGAGGGCTCCCCGGAGCAGGTGAGGATCAGCTCCTCCCGGGCCCGGGTCATGGCCACAAAGAGCAGCCGCCGCTCTTCCTCCACATCCGTCTCCCCGGCGGTTTCCAGGGGGACCATCCCTTTCCGGAGGCCGTACAGGAACACCACCGGAAACTCCAGGCCCTTGGATCCGTGGAAGGTCATGAGGGTCACCGCGTCCGCCGTAAACTTCCGGCCGCCGTTTCGCCGCACATCCCCCTCCTCCCCAAAGGTCAGGGTCTCCAGGAAATCCTCCAGAGAAGTGTGAAGCACCGCCATGTCCGCCAGCCGGCCCATCGCCTCCGGATTCTCCAGGGAAAGTTCCTCCGCCCACTCCTCCAGCAGCTTCACCGGCTTTCCCCGGCGCGCCTTATTCCGGTATTTTTCCGCCAGCAGCGCCATCTGCTCTGCGGCCCGCTCGTCGGCTGCCGGCCACAGCAGCTGCCGTGCCAGCCGTTCCGCCAGCGGATCCTCCGGGTGCAGCACATGCTGGAAGAAGTACAGGGTCCCCCGGACCTCCGGGTCCTGCAGGAAATCTTCCCGCCCGGCGGTGACGTAGGGGATCCCCTCCTGCCGGAACCGCTCCTCCAGGGCCTGTCCCTGCCGGTGGGTCCGGTACAGCACCGCCAGGTCAGAAAAGCTCCGGACTTCCCGGTCCTGCCGGGCCGCTTCCTCCTGGGTCCCCAGCATGTCAATGCCGCCCACCAGCCGGTTGATCTCCCGGGCCACAAAGGCCGCCTCCGACCGCTCCCCCGGCGCTTCCACCAGACGGATGGGCCTGCCGCCGCTGCGGGCTGCCTCCAGCTGCCGGGGCTCCCCGGCATTGTGGCCGATCAGGGACAGGGCCCCGCCCAGAATCTCCGGCGTAGAGCGGTAGTTGTAGCGCAGCGTGATCCGCCGAAGCTGCGGGAAATCCTCCTGCAACCGCTCAAAGCAGCGGGCATCGCTGCCCCGGAAGCCGTAGATGGACTGGTCCGGGTCACCGATGACAAAGAGCTCCTGCCCCTGCCGGTTCCAGGCCTGCAGAAGCCGGTACTGCACCGGGTTGATGTCCTGGAACTCATCCACCAGCAGATAGTGGAAATGCGCCCGTAGGACCTCCGCCCCACCGTCCTCCCCCGGGCCCTCCAGCAGCACCAGGCCCTCCAGGAGCAGGTCGTCAAAATCCAGGGCGCCGGCCTCCCGGAGCTTTTCCTGGTAGAAGGCAAAGGCCTCCGGGGGAATCCGCCCCGGCGCATCTGCCGGAGAACCTTCCGGAGCGCCTGTCGGTGCGCCTTCCGGGGCATTTGCCGGGGCGGATTCCGAAACCACTGCCGAGGCCTCTCCCACCCTGCCGCTGTTCTTTTGCCGGGAAAGCTCCCGCAGGAAGGCGGAGGCGGAGAGCTTCAGACCAAAGGCCCCGCGGGTCTGCTCCGCCAGCTCCCTCTGAAGGCTGGGATCCGCCAGAGAAAACGTCCTCCCCGCTTCCGCCAGCAGACGACTGCAGAGGGAATGAAACGTGCCAATCCACAGTTTGCGGCTCCAGGCCTTCCCGCCGGGCAGCCGCTCCAGGCGGCTGCGCATCTCCTCCGCCGCCTGGCGGGTAAAGGTTACCGCCGTAATCTGCCCCGGCTCCACCTGCCGTTCCTGCAGCAGCCAGGCCAGCCGGGCAATGAGGTTTTTGGTCTTGCCGGCCCCGGGGCCGGCGATCACCGCCACCGCCCGCTCCCGGGCCTGGACTGCCTCCCTCTGCTCCGGGTTCAGACCGTGCGCCGCCTCCCCGGCAGCCGCCTCAGCGGCTGCCCTTTGGGCCATCTCCTCCGCCTGGGTTTCCGGGACGCCGCCCTCGGTGGAAGGTTGCTTCTGCCGGCCTTCCTCCCCGGCAGCCGGCGCCTCTGCCCGGTGGGAGGGCTTCTTTCCCCCCTGCTCCCACTGCTGCCATTGATCCGGAGTGAACAGGCTCATCTGCCCTTGGATCTCGCTGGCCTCCTCCGGGGTAAACAGTTGGATTTTCCCGTACTCTCCGTCAAATCCACCGGTGCGGCGCACCTCCCCCCGGCGCAGACGGCGGACTCCCTCCGCCACCAGCGGGCCGGCCACCGTCTGGATGTCCTCCGGCGGCACCTGGCGAAGAATGGAGAATTCATCCCCCAGGCAGCGCAGCATCTGCCCGTAAAGGGCCAGAGTCTTTTTGCCCGCCGCGCTGGTACCGGTTGCGGCGGCAATCAGCTCCGGCAGCGGCACCAGGTTCTCAAATGGCTTGGCCTCTGCCGGGCGGAAGCCCTCCAGCCGGTCGGAAAGCTCAACCACCCGGTGCAGCACCCCCACGGTCAGCTTCCGGCCGCAGACCGGGCAGACGTTCCCCAGCCGCTCCGCCTCCTCCGGCTCCAGGCAGAGGCCGCACTTCCGATGGCCGTCCAGATGGTATTTCCCCTCCTCCGGGAAGAATTCCAGGGTGCCGGCCAGTCCCTGTCCCTGTTCCACGGCCCGGCGCAGGCCCGAATAGGAAAGCTCCGTGTCAAACAGGTTGGCCTCCCGGCCCAGCTTGGCCGGGGAGTGGGCGTCCGAATTGGACAACAGATGGAAGGAATCCAGGGCGGACACCCGCCAGTTCATGGGCGGATCCGAGGAGAGGCCGGTTTCCAGCGCATGGATATGGGGCGTCAGGTCCTCAAAGCAGTCCTGGATCCGGTCAAAGCCGGAAAAGGCCCCGAACAGAGAAAAGTGGGGCGTCCAGATATGGGCCGGCACAAACATCCCCTGGGGGCAGGTCTCCAGCAAAATCTCCAACAGATCTCGGCAGTCCAGGCCCAGAATCGGCCGCCCATCCGAGTGGATATTGCCGATGAGCTCCAGCCGCCGGGACAGGGCCTCCGCCTCCTCCAGCCCCGG
>CAZSAF010000014.1:6235-7118 GCA_964604605.1 uncultured Lachnospiraceae bacterium | reverse complement strand
CAGCAGGCTGTGAACCTTCCGGACCCGCCCCTGCTTTTTGTAGATGGAGCTGATCTCCCCGGTGACCACAAACCGGGGCCGGAAAGCGTCCGGCGTTTCCCCGTCCTCCATCCGGTACTCCGGCTTCAGAACATAGAGGCCGTCCTCCGCCGGCTCCAGCTTTTCCTGCAGTTCCTGCCGCCAGGCCGGATGGGTGAAATCCCCGGTGCCCACTATATGGATGCCCTTTTTCCGGGCCCAGAGGTCCAGATGCTCCGGGTCCCCCTCCTTGCTGGTAGCCCGGGAATACCGGGAATGAATGTGCAAATCTCCGATGTACATAGCCGTCTCCTCCTGCCGTATTGGCCCGCCGCCCGCCGCGCCATATAGAAAAGCAGGCGCCTCAAAACCAACTTCCGCCGGTCTTATGGCGCCTGCCTGTACGCTCTCTCCGCCCCGTGTCGGTGGCTCAGCCCACCCGCAGTCGGAACTTCTTCGCATCCCGCTCGTCCGTCACCACCTCAATCATGGCGCCCAGACTCTGCAGCTTCTTCTCAAAATTTTCATATCCCCGGAGGATATACTCAATGTTGTCCACGGTGGTCACGCCCTCCGCGGTCAGGCCCGCCAGCACCAGGGCTGCTCCGGCCCGCAAATCCGGCGCCACCAGATCCGCGCCGGTGAGGCGGCTGACGCCGTCTATGACGGCCACATTGCCCTCCACCTTGATCTGAGCCCCCATTTTGGTCAGCTCGTCCACATATTTAAAGCGATTCTCAAAAATGCTCTCGGTGACAATGCCGGTGCCGCTGGCCAGGGTCAGGGACACACACATCTGGGGCTGCATATCCGTGGGGAAACCCGGATACGGCAGGGTCTTCACATTGCAGGAGCGCAGATGGGG
>CAZSAF010000014.1:0-6225 GCA_964604605.1 uncultured Lachnospiraceae bacterium | reverse complement strand
ACCCGGATTGTATCGTCAACCTCGGAAACCTCGCAGCCCATCTCCAGCAGCTTGGAGGAAATGGCCTCCATGTGCTTGGGGATCACGTTCTTGACCATCACGTCTCCCCGGGTCACCGCTGCGGCAAACATAAACGTCCCCGCCTCAATCTGATCCGGGATGATGGTGTACTCGGTTCCGTGGAGGCGTTCCACGCCCCGGATCCGGATCACATCCGTACCGGCGCCCTTGATGTTGGCGCCCATGGAATTGAGCATGTTGGCCACGTCCACCACATGGGGCTCCTTGGCCGCGTTCTCAATGGTGGTGCTGCCCAGAGCCAGCACCGCAGCCAGCATCACATTAATGGTGGCGCCCACCGAAACCATATCCAGATACACATGGCCGCCCTGTAGCTGCTTGGCATCCGCCAGCACGCAGCCGTGCTGCACGTCCACCTGGGCGTTGAGGGCCCGGAAGCCCTTCAAATGCTGGTCAATGGGTCGGCTGCCAATGTTGCAGCCCCCCGGCAAAGCCACCTCCGCATGCCGGTACTTGCCCAACAGGGCTCCAAGAAGATAATAGCCGGCGCGGATCTTGCGGATATACGCATTCTCCACCCGGACTGTGTGAATATTTCCACCGTTAATCTTTACGGTGTGGCCGTCTACCCACTCCACGATCACACCAATCTCACTCATGGCACGCAGCAGAACCCGAATATCCTGTACGTCCGGCAGGTTTTCAATCAAAACAGGTTCATCTGTCATGATGGCTGCCGCCAGGATTCCCAGCGCCGCGTTCTTGGCTCCGCTGATTACCACTTCTCCAACCAGGGGGTTTCCCCCCTTCATGATATATTGCATGTCCAGGCTCCCTGACAAATTGGATTCTCTCACTACTAAGGGGTATTTTACCATCAATCCCCTGGTTTGTAAAGATTTTTTAACATTTGGGAGGGGAGGCCCGCCGGCCTCCTCACTCCACATACCCCAAAAACTGGCTGCCAGCCCCGGAAAAATACTCCTCCGCATCGTTCTGGCCCATCTTGCTGGTCTCCCCGGTCAGCGGGTCGTACACGTCCACATTGTACTGGTCATAGCCGGTGAGCAGCAGGAAATCCTGATCCGCACTGACCGCAATCACCGGCGTCCCCCGGTCCAGATAGTAGAACAGCTGGCGCAGGGTGCAGCCGCTGAGGTTCATCACCGTCCCCGGCAGCAGGGACTCCAGGATCTCCCGGGCGGATTCGCCCGCCGCCAGCCGGGGCCCCACGTCCTGGCTGATCCCCTCCAGGCGCAGAATGGCTTCCAGACAGCCCTCCAACCGGCTTCCGGCCGGCTCCTCTGCCTCCTCCAGGGAGATGGACACCTGGGTAGCCCGCTCCTGCCGCCGCCAGATCAGCGTTCCCTGGTTGTCCGTCACCCAGCCCATCTGGTCATAGACCTCGGCAATGGCCTCCCCGGCCTGCTCCCGCACACTCTGGAGCTTTCCGTAGGCATAGGCGTAATACCGCACCGTACCGCTGTCCGAGGCGTACTGGGAAAGGTCCAGTGCGGAGCTGGATCCGTACTGAATCCGGTTGGGGGACGTGACGCTCAGGGAGCCGGAGGCGCTCCCTGCCACCGGCAGGTAATAGATCCGCTGGCGCACCTCCACGGTCCGGGACTCCAGCACATCCGCCTCCCCGGTATTCTCCGCACTGCTCTGGATCAGGGTATCCGGATCCATGTATTCGTATTCCCCGGAGGCATTCCGCCACAGCCGGCTCAGGTGGACCTGGCCCTGCCGCACCTCCACCGAGGCAATATAGATGCCGTCATACTGGTAGCGGGAGACTTCCTCCCCGGAAGAATCGGTGATGGTCAGGGCATACTGGGGATACAGCGCCTCCAGGCCGGTGTGCTGGACCTCCGCGGTTCTTCCCACGGTGCAGATACAGTCTTGGCCGATAAAGCCCTGGGTCCGCAGGTACTCTCCCTCCGCCGCCTGGAGCATATAGCTGTTCCCGGAATCCAGATGCAGAATCCGCACCGTATCCGCCTCCTGCAGGTTCTCCCCCTCCAACCAGGCAATGGCATCCTGGGCCTCGTTGACAATAAAGCCTCTGGCCTCCGCGTTCTCCACCACCACCACAAACTCGTTGCCCACGTAGTCCACGGCGTACACATTGTTGTCAAACTTCAGGTACAGCAGATCCCGGCTGCTCTTGTAGGCCAGGGTCTGAATGCCCTCCTGCAGCACCGGGAAGGGCTTGTCCGAGGAGATGTAGAACACCTCCTGCAGGGCATTGTCTTCCTTCACATAGCGATAGTAGGACAGGCCGGTGGTCCCCTCGTGGGCCCCCTGGTTCATATAGCCGTACACAAAGAACTCCACGTTCCCCTGGTTGTCCACCTGAACCGTCTGAATCCCGTACTCCTGGTGATTCCGCCGCCAGCCGGACTCGGATTCCTCCCGGAAGGTAAAGATCTTCACCGCCTCCTGGTTATCCGGGCAGTAGCTCCACAGCTCCCCGCCCACCACAAAGGCCAGGTACTGCTTTTCCCCGTTGCTGGTGCTCTGGGGCTTGCCGGAATCGGTCACCGTCACCGCATCCGGCGAGAGAATGCCAAACTCCACCCCGGTGTCGGTGATGGTGTCTGCCGAGGCTTCAAACACCTGGCTGACGTTCCGCTCATACGCCATCAGATAGAACCGCTGGGCAGACCACTGGAGGCAGAAATATTCCTCCGCCAGGTACGTGCCAATCCGGTCGTTTTCCCCCTCCGCCTGGATCTCATAGCGCACCAGGAAGGAGCCGAAGGTGGAGCTCATCTGCAGGATCTGGATCTGGGCCTCCCCCACCTGGCTGGGATTCAGATCCCCCCAGGTCAGCTGCTCAAAGCTGGAATGGATGTTGGTGTAGGCCAGGGTGCCGTTGTCCGCCGAGCTGTCCGTCTCCAGATTCACTGCGTACTGGCTGGCCTCCTCCGGGGAGAAGGTGGCGTCATGGAAGCCCTGCACATACTCTAACATCTCCGCCGCGTGCATTTCCTCTGACCAGATAATCCGGGTATAATAGGAAATCTCCTCCTGGTTCTGGGTGGACACCTGGATTTTCAGCCGGTACTCGGTGTCCGGGCTGATCAGATCCTGCACCGGGATCACCGCCTGCACCGTATCCTCCTGGGTGGTCCACTCCGAAAGGGCGTTCCGCTCCAGGAGATTGGTGCCGTCCGACGAACGCACCTCATAGGAAATTCCGGTGATGGTATTCCCGTAAGTGGATACCGTCACCGGAAGCTGTCGGTCCTCCGGCAGAGGCGTCAGGGTCTCCCCCATGTAGGACTCGTCCATCTCCGCCGTGTAACCGTACAGGATGTTTACCTCCCGTTCTTCCACAGTCAGGGAGAGCACCGGAAGGGTGGCCGACTCCAGCGCCTGGTAATCCGCCGACTCCTCTTCCTGATCACGGGTCAGAAAGAAAAACACCGCCGCGGCCACCACCAGAAACACGCCGGCCAGTATGAGAATCTTTTTTAAAACCTTTGCCATTTACAACTCCAGCTCTATTTTGCGCCCGGTCTTCTGATACTGATAATAGCGGACCCCTGCCGCGTCAAACATCCGCTTGGACGCCAGCACCGAGGCGGAATCCGAATACTTGTCCGTCTCGTACACCACCGTGCGGATTCCCGCCTGGATAATGGCCTTGGCACACTCATTGCAGGGGAACAGCGTCACGTACAGCTTGCTGCCGTCCAGGCTGCCGCCCCGGTAGTTGAGGATGGCGTTGAGCTCGCTGTGAGTCACAAACAGATACTTGGTGTCCAGCTCGTCCCCCTCCCGGGCCCAGGGGAACTCATCGTCCGAGCAGCCGATGGGAAGGCCGTTGTAGCCCATGGACAGGATCTTGTTGTTGGCGCTGACAATGCAGGATCCCACCTGGGTGTTGGGGTCCTTGGAGCGCTGGCCGCTGAGCTTGGCCACGCCCATGAAATATTCATCCCAGGTAATGTAATCGCTTCTCTTTCCCATGGGGCGCTCCTATTCCTCAATCTTGGAAATCCGCCGGGCATGGCGCTCATCCCCGGAGAAATCCGTGGTCAGGAAGGTTTCCACAATCTTTAACGCCAGGCCGGGGCCCACCACCCGGGCTCCCAGGGCCAGAATGTTGGCGTCGTTGTGCTCCCGGGTCATCTGGGCGGAAAAGCAGTCCCCGCACAGGGCCGCCCGGATGCCGGGTACCTTGTTGGCCGCCATGGACATGCCAATGCCCGTACCGCAAATAAGAATCCCCCGGTCGCAGACGCCGTCCGCCACCGCATGGGCCACCGCATGGGCATACTCCGGGTAATCGCAGGATTTCTCCTCAAAACAGCCGTAATCCTTATACTCCAGTCCCTTTTCCTTCAGATACGCCAGAATCTCCTGTTTCAGTCCAAATCCGCCGTGATCGCTTCCCATTGCTATCATATCGCTTCCTCCTTCAGCAATTTCTCCGCCGCCACCTTCACCATCAGATCAATGTATTCATAGCATGCCCCATATTCGGCCAGCGTACCCCCGTAGGGCTGGTCAATATCGCCGGGCTTTTCCACAAACTCGCCGATGGAACAGATGTCCGCCGTCTCTCCATACGTTTCCTTTGCCTGCCGGCACTCGTCCTCCGTCATGGTCAGCACCAGCGTCTCCGCATCCAGATCCCGCTCCGTCAGCGGCTTCGCGCTCTCCTTGGCCGGTTCCATCTGGTTTCCCTTTAACACTGCCACCGCCTTGGGGTTCAGGGGCTCCGGGAACAGCACCACCAAGCCCCGGGACAGAATCTGCACCGGCTTCTTGCCCAGCACGCTGTTCATCACCGCCTCGGCCATAACGCTCCGGCATGTATTGTCCGTCCCCAGGAAAATGATCTTACGATATTTTTTCATCGCCGCCTCCTGCCGGAAGAATCCGGTACCCGGCTGCCTTTACCAGCCGATTCATAATCGCCTCCCCCAGGGGCCCGTCCGCAAAGGCCTCCGAGTACACAAACTCCACCTGCTCCTGGTCAAACTCCCGGAGGCACCGGTACAGGTTGTGGGCAATGGTCTCCTCATGGGCGCGGGTTCCCACGGTCTTCACCAGCGCGGCGTCATACCGCTCCCGGCTCTCCTCCGGGCAGAGGATGCCCACCCGGAAGCCTTCCCGCTGTTTTTCCGCCACCAGAGCGCCAATCTTTTCCGCCACCGCCTCCGGCGAACCGGTGACAATGATCATCTCCGCCTTGGGCGCATAGTGGCGGTATTTCATCCCCGGCGCCTTGGGGCGCAGGTTTTCATCCGGCTTTCCCAGAATGGCCGGATCCCAGTCGCCGGCCCCCACCGTCCGGCGCAGCTGCTCCAGGCTGATGGCCCCCGGCCGCAGGATCAGGGGGATCTCCCCGGTGACGTCGATGATGGTGGACTCCAGGCCAATCTCCACCGGCCCGCCGTCCAGAATCATCTCAATGCAGCCATCCAGGTCCTCCGCCACGTGCTGGGCTGTGGTGGTGCTGGGCCGGCCGGACCGGTTGGCGCTGGGCGCCGCCACCGGCAGCCCAGCCGCCCGGATCATGGCCTGGGCCACCGGATGGCTGGGGAACCGGACAGCCACCGTGTCCAACCCACCGGTGGTCTCATAGGGGACCACCTTGCTTTTGCGGAAAATCAGCGTCAGCGGGCCGGGCCAGTAGGCTTCCATCAGCCGCTGCGCCGCCGGCGGGATTTCCTGCACCAGCGGCGGCAGTTCCTCCAGGGATGCAATATGGAGAATCAGCGGGTTGTCCGAGGGCCGGCCCTTGGCCGCGTAAATCCGGGCCGCCGCCTGGGGATCCAGGCCGTTGCCGCCCAGGCCGTAGACCGTCTCCGTGGGGAAGGCCACCAGGCCGCCTCTGCGGAGGATCTCCGCCGCCCAGGCAATGGCCCGCCGGCCCTCCTCCCCCTCGGTTACCTGCCATATTTCTGTCTCCATATACCAATGCTCCCTTCTGTTTGGCACAAAGTTTTACTCTGAAAGCCCGGCGGGAGTGCGCATCACGGAGCAATCCGAAGGGCTTTCATGGTTGGTGATGCCCGCTCCAGCGGGCATGCAGGTTTACTTTGCGTTATTATACCATCCCAGCCGACGGGATTCAACAGGAAATGAGGCGGTTCGGCAAAGGAGAGGGCCGACAGTTGTTTAATACCAATCTAGAGGTACTAACACTTCTCTTTTAAAGAAATTTTAAGGACCTGAATAACTGAA
>CAZSAF010000013.1:10655-28397 GCA_964604605.1 uncultured Lachnospiraceae bacterium | reverse complement strand
AACAATTCCCGCCGTCTTGCCAAAGACTTTGAGATATCCGTTCGTTCCGCTTTTCACACTTCACATAAAAGGTTCTAGCCTATTGGTACAGCTTCTCAGAACCACGTCCAGAAAAAACGGAATAATGGCCGGGGCTGAAAAGGCGGTCTCCGGCGGCAGGGAGGGAACGTATGAAAGTGGTAATCATCGGCGGGGTGGCCGCCGGCGCCAGCACGGCAGCCCGTCTGCGGCGCCTGGATGAGACAGCTGAAATTCTGATACTGGAGAGAGGCAGCCAGGTGTCCTACGCCAACTGCGGGCTCCCTTACTATGTGGGCGGCGTCATTGAGGAGGCGGCAGACCTGCTGCTGCAGACGCCGGAATCCCTCTGGGCCCGGTTCCGGATCCAGGTGCGGACCCATGCGGAGGTGACCCGGATTTTCCCCCAGGATCGGTGGGTGGAAGTGCGGGACCGGAAGACCGGCCAGGTGTACCGGGAGCCGTATGACAAGCTGGTGCTGACCCCAGGAGGGGAAGCGGTGCTTCCGCCCATTCCGGGGCGGGATCTGCCCTGTGTGCGCACGGTGCGTGCCGTGGAGGATGCGGCCTGGCTCCGGCAGAAAACCTCCGGGAGGCCGACCTGGAGGTGAATTCCCGGGGCGGTATAGGGAGGACCTGGAGGACGGGATCCCGGAATCCGTAGTGGTTTTGGACGTGCGGACGCCGGAGGAGTACGGTGCAGGGCATCTGCCGGGCAGCCGCAACATCCCGGTGGATGAGCTGCGGGAACGGCTGGAGGAGATTCCCAAAGACCGGGAGATCTGGATTTACTGCCAGGTGGGGCTCCGGGGCTATGTGGCCCAGCGGATTCTCATGCAGAGGCGGCCGGAACAGCCGGTGTATAACCTTTCCGGCGGCAGGCGGCTGCAGCAGGCAGCGGGCAGTGTGCTGGCGTAGATCGGAAAAGGGGAAGGGGCTGCCGGAAAATTCATAGCTCGAAACAGGGGAGGGCGTGGCTCATGCGAGCCACGCCCTCCCCTGAAATGCATCCACAAAAGTTGCTGTTCAGCGGTTTTCCAGCTGCTGGGCCAGAATCCGCTGCACCACCTGCTCCGGGTCATTGCTCTGGAAAGGGATCACCTCCACCGAAAGCCGGGCGGCCTCCTCCGCCAGCTGCTGGTTGAGGCCCTCCATGGTGGTGGCGCCGTGGAGGGAGTTGCCCCTTTTCCCATCTGATCGTGGTGTATGCCGTGCAGCATTAAAATTTTGGTCATCTGTTTTCCTCCTTCGAAAAAGAAATTTCGATTGATGAAAACACACTATTTCGCCTAATGAAAAATATAGCACGGTTTTCCCTTTCTGTCAACCGGTTCCTCCGAACACCCCAGAGCGGAGCGCAAAAACCGGAAGAATGGCCGGCACGTCCAGGAATATGATCCGGGGGACTGGGCCAAATTGCCGGGAACGAAGGCAGCTCCGGACCCAGGGAAAGCTCCAGCTCAATCAAGTCCGCGCAGCAGCTGCAGGGTGTCCGCCACGGCCTCCGGGGAGCTGCTGTCCCGGTAATAGTCTGCCCGCCATTCAAACAGATCCGTCCCCAGGTCGGAGAGAATCTTGGCCTCCTGGATAATCTCCTCCTGGGATTCCCCCAGGATGGCGTTGCAGATTTTCGGGTCTTCGGGGCTTAATTCCAGACTGCGTATTTTCATTGGTGATTCCCTCCTGAGACTTGTCCACGGAGTGCCTGGGAGATGTCCTGGGCGGCTTCCTGGGTACTGCGGATTTTTTCGGTCATATCCTTATTAATAAAGCGGAACGCCGGGCCGGAGAGAGCCAGCGCTGCGGCCAAGCCGCTCTTGGCATCCCATACCGGCGCGGCAATGGATACAATGCCGGATTCATTGGAGTCGGTGCTCAGGGCGTAGCCGTCCTCCGGAATCTCCGCCAGGGAATCCGGATCCAGATCCAATTCCCGGGCCAGGGCCATCCGCTGCCGCGGCGCTGCGTGGGCCAGAAAAAGCCGGCTGGCAGCGCTGCGGTCCAGACTGCGCCGGTCGCCGCTGTGGAGGATCTGCCGTACCTCCTGGGTGCTCTCCAGCAGGTCAATGCACAGGAGAAAGCGGCCGTCCAGAACCAGCAGCTGCACATTTTCATTATATTTTTGAAAGAGGCGCTCCATGGCGGGGCCTGCGGCTGCCTGGATCTGCTCATTCCGCCGGTCAATCCGGTTCACAAAACGCTGGAACATGCCGCCCAGCCGGTATTTTTTGGATTCCGGATCCCGGCTGACGTAGCCGCGTTTCTGCAGGGAATTGATAATGCGCAGCACCGTGCTGGGAGAAAGCCCGGTTTTGTTGGCAATCTCCTGGAGAGGCAGTTCCTCCTCCGTCAAAAAGCATTCCAAAATGTCCAGCGCCCGCTCCACCGACCGGGTGTACAGATCTTTCCCTTCCATGGATACCTCCCATATATGCGTCCTATCCAAAATCATACACGATTGCCATGGGGGAGTCAATGAAAAAACCACCGTATATTTCCAGGCCATTCCGTCAACAATATTCCTATCAAGCCAACTGGTGTACAAGAAATACAGATAGGGGTGACGATGTGAAGAAGTTCAAGAGATTTTTCAACGGGCGTCTGTTCTATTCTTTGGCGGTAGGCATCCTGGCGGTGGGTATTGCGGCCACCGGGGCCATGCTCCTGGGAGACAATGGGACGGCGGAGGAGGACCAATACCTGGCGCTGGAGGAGCCCTCGGAGGAGGCGGTTTCCGCTCCGGTGTTTTCGGAGGAGAGCACCCTCAGCTGGCCCATCCATGGCTCCATCCTCCGGGAATACAGCATGGATACCACCGTGTTCTATCCTACGCTGGAATCCTATAAGGTCAGCCCCGGCATTTTGATCCAGGGCGAGCCGGACATGGAGGTCAGCGCTGCGGCAGCGGGGGTGGTCAAGACCATCAGCAACAATGAGGAGATTGGCAACTATGTGGTGGAAGGCTGTAACCTGTACTTTGAGGTAACCAAGGACGGCAGTCCGGTGGACCCGCTGAACTATATGTATGAGTAAGCCGGAGCAGCCGCCGGGACAGCGGATGCGCCAGTATTCAGAAAAAGAGGAATTTCCCCGCAGGGAAGCTGCTCTTTTTTGGTGCCTGGCGGGCGTACCGGACGGCGCAGGCGGCCTAACAGCCTTTCGTGCCCATGTACTGCCGGGTAAAATCCCTGGCATGGATGGGCCGGCTGTAGTAGTAGCCCTGGCCGTAGTCACAGCCCAGGGAGCGGATGAACGCCTCGTCCCCCCGGGTCTCCACCCCTTCCACCACTGTGGCAATGTGCAGCTTTTTGGACAGCTCCACAATCTGCCCCATAATAATCCGCTGGCGCTGATGGCCGGTGCGGGAGGCCTCCAGCAGGAATCCCCGGTCCAGCTTCAGCTCATCAATCTTCAGGCGGCCCAGGGTGTTGAGGGAGGAGTAGCCGCTGCCAAAGTCATCCATGGAGAGCCGGAAGCCCAGTGCCTGCAGCTGGGCAATCTTCTCATTCAGCTCCTCCACATGCTCCAGTGCCAGCCCCTCCAGGATCTCCAGGGTGATCAGCCGGGGCGGAATCCGGTAGGCCTCCGTCAGCTGCCGCAGGGTCTGTACATAGTCGGACTTATAAAACAGCAGCTTGGACTGGTTGATGGAGATGGGAATCGGCTCCAGGCCCGCACTATCCACTGCCGCAGCTGGCGGCAGACAGAGGCGAACATGTACAAATCCAGCCGGGCACAGAAGCCGTTGCTCTCAAAAAAGGGAATAAACTGGTCCGGGAACAGGGTCTAGCCGTCCGGGGTAACCCAGCGGACCAGCGCCTCCGCACCGCCCAGCTCTCCGCGGTTCAGATCCATTTTGGGCTGCAGGTACAGCTGAAATTCCTAATTTTGCAGGGCCTGCTCCATGTGGGTGGCCACGTAATTCTCCAGCAGTTCCTTTTTGTGCAGCTCCGTGTCGTAAAACCAGATCTGGTCCGGGCTCATGGTGTGGGCCTCGGCCAGGGCAAAGGCGGCCTGCCCCAGGAGAATATCCCGGGCCTTTTCCCGGGGAAGCTCCGGGGTATCCGTGGCCACGCCGCAGTACAGATGGAGCCGGTAGTCATGGTGCTGGCTGAAGGCGGTATGGCGGATTTGCCCCATTATGGCCTCCAGCCGCTGGGACAGGATCTCCCGCCGGGTATCCAGCAGGAACAGGTAGAAGGAATCCGCCGTATCCCGGCAGAAAAACTCGTCCTCCCGAAGGTTCCGGCCCCAAACCGCCCGTATAAACCGCAGCAGCCCGTCTGCCTGCTCCCGGCCAAAGAGCTCGTTGATAAATTTGAACTGGCGCAGGTTCAGGGAGATAACGCTGCCGGTATGCCCCCGGGCCAGGGCGCTTTGCAGGTTTTGCCGGAACCGGAGCAGGTTGTCCGCACCGGTGAGCAGGTCCTGGTAGGCGGCCCGGATCAGCTCCCGGTTGTTTTTCCGCAGCTGGCGGTAGCCGTAGGCAATGAGGAACACCGCCAGGGCCAGAATGGCGGCAAAGGTTCCCCGGGTGACCAGGAGCAGCTGGTACACCGGCCCGCTGGCGGCCCGGGTGGTGTTGATGCAGAACAGGTACCAGCCGTTGACCTCCAGCGGCTCCAGATAAATCTGGTAATCCCGGTTCTGATACTGGAAGGAGAAAAAGCCGCTGCCGGACTGGGCCATGGTATCCTGCATGGCCGCCTGGGTTTCCGGAGAAATGTACGCCCCCTCAAACACCGACTGCAGCACCTCCGGAATCACCTGCCGGTTGGAGCGGAGCAGAAATTCTCCGTCCCGGTTCAGCAGGTGGATGTACCCCTCTCCGTTGAGGAGGGTGGGCGTGTTCAGAATTTCCGAGAGGGAGCTGGCGCTGTGGCTGGCTGTCAGGGCGCCAATGATCTGGCCGTCCCGGTATACGGGAACGCCGTACACGTACAGGATATCATCCAGGGTTTCCTCGTGAAAAAGCTGGGAGATGGAGCTTTCCCCCTCCCAGGCCTTCCGGACGGTTTCCTGCAGCTCCTCCGCCAGCGTGCCCAGCTCCACGTCCATGGTGACGCTGCGGTTCAGAACCGCCCGAATCCCCAGGCCATCTTTTTCAAAGTAAGTCATGGTAATAAAGTCGTTGTGGTTGTTGGATTCGTAAAGGGCCTGGGCAAAGGCGTTTTGATCCATGGCCTCGCTGAACTCCAGAAAGCTGGACAGGGTGAACAGGGTTTGGAAGTCTGTGTCAATCCGCTGCTGCAGCCGTTCCTTGTATTCTTTTGTCTCGGTTTCCATCTGGGTGTTGGCGGTGCTGCGGAGCATGCCGCGCAGATATTGGGTGACCAGGCCGCCAGCGGTCAGCAGCAAAATGCCGGACAGCACAACCAGAAACGTAGCCCGCCTCAGATTTTTTCGGATTTGCTTTTCGTCCAATCGGTCGCCTCCTTGATCCGCCGGAACAGGGGGTTGTAATGCGGCTGCACGATCCCGGAGAGCGGGGTGCAACAACTATAACCATTCTATCACAGAACCGGCAGGAGGGCCATGGGAAAATTCTGCGCCGGCTCAGGCGAGCATTTCCCATATCCCCAGGGCGATCATGACCAGATCGGCCAGAGGTTCTGCCGCCTGTCCCACCAGCCCGGACAACCGGGAGCAGCTCACCCGGTTCCCCAGGGCCAGAAAGCACAGGCTGGCCAGGAAGGTGCAGAAAACGGTGGAAAACAGGGGCAGGCCGGTGATGCTGGCGCCAATCCCCAGGCCGGTATTCCAGCCCCAGCAGGAGAATGCCCCGCCGGTTCAGGCAGGGAGGGGCGCCGGCGTCCGTTTTTGCCGGCGAGGCAGGGCTCCGCAGCCGCCGCCGCAGGCTGAAGGATCCCATCAGCGTCAGGGCCAGGTTGGCCTGCCAGGGAATCCGTGCCCCCCGGATTCCGTAGGATAAGCCCGCCGCCAGACTGTCTGCGCTGGCCGAGACCGCGAACAGGAGGGCGGACAGGAAGTGCAGCTCCATAGGGTTGGTTCCTTTCTGTGAATCCCGGAAGCCCTCCGGCGGAGAACCCCGGGAAGGGGTTTCTACCGCTAAGGTATGGGAAAAGGGTTGGCCGGGTTCCGACGGAAGGGGCAGAACCGGAATCACAGAATGGGTCTGGCCGGGCAGAAACGGCGTGTGAAGGCGCAGGGCCGCCTTTTGCTCAACGGGCGGGCAGGAAGAGCGCCGCACAGGCCTCCTCCCGGCTACCCAGGCCGCTGAGGTAGCTGTTGTGGTAGCGGGAATCCTGGGTCACCTCCTCCCCCATCCAGTCCGGGGGAAGGAAGGCCAAGGCCTCCGCCTCGGTGGGGAACTCCACCTCCACAATGGTTAAGCCGGAAAAAATACCCTCAAAGATGTCCAGCTCTGCCATGTACGGGGGGATAGGGATCCGGTACCGCTTTTTAGTGATCACGGAGCCGTCCGCCTTGGCCAGCAGGTGCTGGTAGGCATCTTGGTTCAGCGGCAGGTTGTATTCTTCCCGTACCATCATGCCGCGCCCTTTGTAGGTCAGGTAAAAATCCTGGTTTTCCCGGCGCACCCGCACCACCGGATTGGTGCACAGGTAAGCCTGTTCCAGGGTCAGGCATTCGTAGGAATCCAGGCTTTCCGGCAGATGCCGGAGCAGAAATTTCCGTTCAATCTCCATGGAAGGTGTGTTCCTCCTTGTATCTTTTTCGGCAGGCCTGCCGGAAAAGCTTCCTTCGGCTCCAGGCGGCTCCGCAACTCCCTTCCATTCTATCACAGGGTTCCACCGGTCACAAGGGCTCCCCCTTGGCTTTGCCTTCAGGCCGTTCTGCCTGTTTTGCAGCTTGCCCCTCTCTCTCAGCTGTGGTATAATCAAAGTTCAGATTTTGACAGCCGCCGTCCCGGGGGCGGGCAGGCTGTTTCCGCAGGAAAGACGGGAAGAATTTTATGAAAATTTTGCTGGTTGCCATCAATGCCCAATACATTCACACCAATCCGGCTGTGTACAGCCTGAAGGCCTGCGCCGGGGAGGCGGCAGGGCTGGTGGAGATTGCCGAGTACACCATCAACCAGCCGCTGGCGGAGATCCGGGGAGACCTGTGCCGCCGGCGGCCGGACGTGCTGGGTTTTTCCTGCTATATCTGGAATATTTCCTACGTGGAGGCGCTGGTGCGGGATCTGGCGTTGCTTCTGCCGGAGACGGATCTCTGGCTGGGAGGCCCGGAGGTGAGCTTTGACCCGGAAGCAGTGCGGAAACGGCTGCCGGTGACCGGGGTTCTGACCGGGCCCGGGGAACGGACCTTTGCCGCGCTGGCGGAGCGCTACCGGCAGGGACTTCCGGCCTCGGAGCAGCGGATCCAGCGGGGGCAGGAGCCTCTTCCCTTAGCTCAGATTCCCTTCTGGTATGGGGATACGGAGCCGGACCCCCACCAGATCCTCTACTACGAGAGCAGCCGGGGCTGCCCATTTTCCTGCAGCTACTGCCTCTCCTCCCTGGAAAAGCACCTGGACTTTAAGCCCCTGTCCCAGGTGGAGCGGGAGCTTGCCTGGTTTCTGGAAAAGCGGGTGCCCCAGGTCAAGTTTATTGACCGCACCTTCAACTGCCGCCAGGAACACGCCCTGGCGATATGGCGGTTTCTGCGGGAGCATGACAACGGGGTGACCAACTTCCACTTTGAGATTTCCGCGGACCTGCTGGACCCGGAGATGCTGGAGGTGCTGCGGGGCATGCGGCCCGGGGCGGTGCAGCTGGAGATTGGGGTGCAGACCACCAACTGGCGGACCCTGGAGGCCATCCACCGGCCTATGGATTTTGAAAAGCTGGCTGCGGCGGTGTGCGAGATTCATTCCTGGGGCAACATCCATCAGCATCTGGATTTGATTGCCGGGCTGCCCTGGGAGGACTATGCCAGCTTCCGCCGTTCCTTTGACCAGGTATATGCCCTGCGGCCGCAGCAGCTGCAGCTGGGCTTCCTGAAGGTGCTGAAGGGCTCGGAGATGGAGCGGCGGGCGGAGGAATTTGGCATTCTCTATTCCCAGTCGCCGCCCTACCAGGTGCTGGCCACCCGCTGGCTTTCCTGGGAAGAGGTGCTGCGGCTGGAGGATGTGGAGGCGGTGGTGGAGACCTACTACAACAGCGGCCAATTCCTCTACGCGCTGGAAATGCTGGAAGCCCGGTTTGACAGCCCCTTTGGCTTATATGAGGCGCTGGCGGACTTCCACCGGCGGCGGGGGCTGCTGGGGATTCAATCCTCCCGGATCCGGAAGTATGAGATCCTGCTGGAGTTTTTCCGGGAGCTGGCGGCCCGGGAGGAAGGGCAGTGCCCGCAGCCTGCCGGGCGGAAGTCCGATCCCCGGCAGGAGGCGGCCTTCCGGGAGCGGCTGCTGGTGGATTGCTACGCCCGGGAAAATTTGAAGAACCGCCCGGCATGGGGAGGGGATCCGTCCCCCTACCGGCCCGTTCTCTGGGAGTGGGTCCGCCGGGAGGCGGAAACCCACCGGGTTTTGCCCCATTACCGGGACCTGCGGGCCCGGGAGCTGGAGCGGGCCCTGCACCTGGAGGTGGTCACCGCTATGGCCGGCGGGGAACCGCGGCTGCTGGTGTTTGATTACCGGCGGAGAAATCCCCTGAACCATAACGCGGACATTCTCTCCTTCCCCCTGGAGGAGGATGGGAGTCTTCCCATATCATGGAATGGATTGTGAAATTTGCAGAGGAATGCCGCAGAACATGCGGCAGGAAAGGAGCTTGCAGAACATGGAACTGATTTATGAGGCACATCGGATTTACGGAAAGGCAGAGGACGGGGAAATTTTGGCAGAGATCGATTTCCCAGAGGTGGCCCCCGGCGTGGTGGACCTGAACCACACCTACGTGTCGGAGAAGCTGCGGGGCCAGGGGATGGCCGGCAAGCTGATGGTGGCGGCGGTGGAAACCATTGAGCAGAACGGATGGAAAACCCGGACCTCCTGTAGCTACGCCCAGGGCTGGATGGCCAAGCACCCGGAAAAAGCGGGGATTGTGGAAGCATAAATATGGCAGGCAGCATGCCGGAAAGGAAAAGACGTGTTTAATTTTAAGGATAAGAAAGCCAAAAGAGGCATTGTTGGAGTGATTGTGGCCCTGTTGGTACTCTGCATGGTGATCCCGCTGTTAAGCGGCCTGCTCCGCTGAGGCAGATGGACATTGTTATGACCGGCCGGGCCGGGGATGCGGCCACCGCTGCCCTGCTGGATCGGTGGAGAGAGCGCCTGGCGGAGCGTTTGTCGGCTTCTTTTCTGGAGCGGGCGGAGCGTTTACCGGAGGCGGCGGAACGGGCGCCGGCGGGGGCCCTTTCGGTACCCATCGGGCCGGAAGGGGTGTTTGGCGCCCTGTGGCGGCTGGGAGAACTGGCCGGCACCGGCCTGCGGGTGGAGCTGACCAGGCTCCCTGTGTTTCAGGAGACCATCGAGATCTGTGAAATACTGGACTTGTCCCCGTACCGGCTGACGTCCGGCGGGGTTCTCTGGCTGGCGGAAAACGGAAACTGGTCCGGCGGCACGGTCATCGGCCGCACGGAGGAAGGAAACGCCCGGGTGGTGGAAAGCCCTTGGGGCGTCCGCTATCTGACACGGCAGGAATGAGGAGGATGGAATGAGAGAGAAAATATTGGCCGTTCTGGAGAAGAATGCCAGGATCGACAAGAAGGAGCTGGCGGCTCTGCTGGGGGAGCCGGAGGATGCGGTGGCGGCGGAGATTGCGGCCATGGAGAAGGAAAAGATTATCGGCGGGTACCACACCCTCATTGACTGGGATAAGATTGGGGCGGACAAGGTGACGGCCCTGATTGAGGTGAAGGTGACGCCGCAGCGGGGCATGGGCTTTGACAGCATTGCGGAGCAGATCTACCGCTACCCGGAGGTGCAGGCGGTGTACCTGATGTCCGGAGCTTTTGACTTTACGGTGATCCTGGAAGGGAAAACCATGCGGGAGGTGGCCCAGTTTGTGGCGGACCGGCTGAGCCCCCTGGAGGCGGTGCTCAGCACCTCCACCCATTTTGTGCTGAAAAAATACAAGGACCACGGGACCATTCTGGCCCAAGAGGTCAAAGCGGAAAGGATGCTGGTAATGCCATGAGGAACTTTTTGTCTGATAAAGTGATGGGCATGGAGCCCTCCGGAATCCGGAAATTTTTTGATATTGTCAGTGAGATGCCGGATGCCATCTCCCTGGGCGTGGGGGAACCGGACTTTGACACCCCCTGGCACGTGCGGGAGGAGGGCATCTATTCCCTTCAGAAGGGGCGGACCTTTTATACGTCCAACAGCGGCCTGATGCCCCTACGGGAGGAAATCTGCCGGTATCTGAAGCGCCGGATGCATGTGGAGTACGACCCGGCCAGGCAGGTGCTGGTAACCGTGGGCGGCAGCGAGGCCATTGACCTGGCCCTGCGGGCCATGCTGAACCCCGGGGACGAGGTGCTGATCCCCCAGCCCAGCTATGTGTCCTACCTGCCCTGCACCCAGCTGGCGGACGGCGTGCCGGTGGTCATTGAGCTGAAGGAGGAAAACCAGTTTAAGCTGACCAAGGAGGAGCTTCTGGCCGCCATCACCCCCCGGACCAAGGTGCTGGTGCTGCCCTTCCCCAACAATCCCACCGGGGCGGTGATGACCCGGGAGGAGCTGATGGAGCTGACGGGGGTATTGCAGGAGAAGGACATTTTTGTGATCTCGGATGAGATCTATTCGGAGCTGACCTACAACGGCACCCACACCACCATTGCCTCCCTGCCGGGCATGTGGGAGCGGACGCTGCTGATCAACGGCTTCTCCAAATCCTACGCCATGACCGGCTGGCGGCTGGGCTACGCGGCGGGGCCGGAGTTCCTCCTTGAGCAGATGACCAAGATCCACCAGTACGCCATTATGTGCGCCCCCACCAACAGCCAGTATGCGGCGGTGGAGGCCCTGAAAAACGGGGATCGGGATATTGCGGAAATGCGGGAGGCCTATGACCAGCGGCGACGCTACCTGCTGCACCGGTTCCGGAATATGGACCTGCCCTGCTTTGAGCCCCACGGAGCTTTTTACTGCTTCCCCAATATCCAGCGCTTCGGCATGTCCAGCGAGGACTTTGCCAGCCGGTTCCTGCAGGAGGAAAAGGTGGCGGTGGTACCGGGGACGGCCTTCGGTCGCTGTGGGGAAGGTTTCATCCGGGTATCCTACGCCTACTCCCTGGACAACCTCCGGGAGGCCCTGGATCGGATGGAGCGGTTTGTCAAGCGGCTGGACGCGGAAAAGGGGAAGGAGGCGGCCCAGCCGGAGCAGGCAGCTCAGCCGGAGGCCGGCTCATGCTGAACATTGTGCTGCACCAGCCGGAGATGCCGGCCAACACCGGCAACATCGGCCGCACCTGCGCGGCCACCGGCGCCCGGCTGCATCTGATCTGTCCTCTGGGTTTCCGGCTGGATGAAAAAAGCCTGCGCCGGGCGGGCCTGGATTACTGGCACCAGCTGGACGTGACGCTGTACGACAATTTTGAGGATTTCCGGGAGAAGAACCCGGGAGCGAAAATTTATATGGCCACCACCAAGGCCCGGAAGGTTTATACGGAGGTCTCCTACGAGCCGGACTGCTTCCTGATGTTCGGCAAGGAGAGCGCCGGGATTCCGGAGGAGATCCTGGTGGACTATGAGGACACGGCGGTGCGGATCCCCATGCTGGGGGACACCCGCTCCCTGAACCTGTCCAACTCCGTGGCCATTGTGCTCTACGAGGCCCTGCGGCAGCAGAACTTTGCGGGGCTGCGGACGGAAGGGGAGCTGCACCGGCTGCGGTGGAGTTCCCAGACAGCGCATGAAAATTGAAACGCTTTTATCCCTGTCAGCGAAGGGGCTGCTGTATGCGCAGCGGTCTCTTTTTCCATAAAAGAATCCCTTTGGCCAGGCCACCGGTGAAAAGCAGTATGGAGACTTTTCTGCCGTGACCGGCTTTTTTCCTGTACCGGGGAAGGCGGAGCACGGAGCCCCGGTCGCCGTCCGTTGCCCCCGGCAGGTACGTGGAGAGGGGGCGTGCAGGTCACTCTTTCCCTACTTCACCAGCTGTATGATACAGGCGGCGGAATGGCCGGAAGGAAAAGGCAGTAGAAAAAGCACAGGCCGGGTGCTACCATTCGCTTCAAATCCATAGGCTGCTCAACCTTCTATCCTGTGTAAAAGCCCGGATCCGGAGCTGGGCCGGGCCCCTTCCCGCCCGTATAATTTCCTCTTGGGGAGACTAAGATATCCGTATTTCCCCCTTTTATCCCACTGTGATACACTATAGATAACAGATTATACAAAAACCTTATAATAACAGGAGGGGAATACGTTGAAAATCAGCAGATTGGAACCGGTGCTGGCGTTAAAACAGATGGAAAAGCTGCTGGTGGGCCAGGACCCCATGCGCATTGAGTGGATCTGGAATGCCCTGACCCGGAACCTGCATTTCCGCGGCTCCGTCACCCAGGCGGCGGTGTCCGGTATCGACATTGCGCTCTGGGATCTGAAGGGAAAGGCCCTGGGCGTGCCCTGCTATGAGCTGCTGGGCGGCAAGACCCGGAATAAGGTGCGGATCTATGTGAATGCCAGGGGCAAGACGGATGAGGAGCTGGTACAGGCCTCCTCCCAGCTGGTGGAAAAGGGATTTGGAGCCATCCGCTTCACCGTCATGCATCCGGAAAACCAGGACGGCGCTTGTGGGGAAGCCTTCTCTGCCCTGGTGCACCGGGCTGCCGGCACCATGGAGGCCATCCGCAAGGCCGTGGGCTGGGATGTGGATGTTTCGGTGGAATGCCACCGGGGGATGCGCCCGGCGGAGGCCATTGAGCTGGGCCGGGCCATGGAGCCGTTCCGCCCCCCATTTTTACGAGGATCCCATTCCGGACAACCCGGCGGCCATGGCGGAAGCCCGGGGCATCTACCTGATCCCCCACAACCCCCGGTTCCGGGTAGATTTCTTTTGCGGATGCAATGAATTTTTTTCCGGAATCGTACAGAATGGTTTTCTTTTTCCACACCAGGGAAATGTATTTGGCCGGCTCCTGCTCCGGATAGTCCAGTCCCACAATATTGGCATTGTAATCGCAGATTTCCCCGGGCAGGAAACCGGCGGCAGCTCCCTGCTCCACAAACCTTTCCAGGGTGTAGATCTGGGAGGTGTAGTGGATCACATGAAGGGGAGGCCGTGTTTCCGGAACAGCCTCTGGACAAGCCGGGTGGGGCCATAGTGGTCATCCAGCATGGCCAACGGTTCCGCGGAGATGTCCTCCAGCGTGGCAAAGCCGCCGAAAGCCAGCGGATGGTGACGGTGTACGCAGAATTTCAGCTGAGACGCGTGAAGCGGATATACATGATAGTTCTTGTCCCAGAATTGGGGGGCTGGAACCGCCGCCGGGCGTGGTAATCAGCAGGTCACCCTTTTCCGTATCCAGCATTTCGAATAAGGTGGGAGTCACATTCTCATACGAGATCGTCTCAATATCCGGATAGCGGCGGTGGAACTCCCGGCGCAGCCGGGGAAACACGGTGTTTCCAAAGATGGTGGAGAGGCCGATCCGCACAAAATTTCGGGTCATACCCAGGTCGTGGATCACATGGTGCAGGTGCTGGATTTGTTCCAGCACCTGTTTGACTTCCTCCTGCAGCAGCTTCCCCTGTTGGGTGATGGTCAGGGTGTTCCCCTGCCGTGCAAAAAGCGGCGTACCGCACTCGGCTTCCAGCTCCCGCATAGACTGGGAGATGGCCGGCTGGGAGACCAGCAGCTCCTGGGCCGTCTTGGTGTAGCTTTCGTGGCGGCAGACTGCGTCAAAATACTGCATTTGCGTCAGGGTCATGGTGGGTTCCTCAGGAATCAAATTCCGGATAGGCGTTGGGGTCCGGCGGCGGGCACTCCGGCATCTTCCACTCATAGTTGTCCGTCAGATAGTCGTACATCCGCTGGATCTCTTTGTGGACCTCCTCCAGGGTGGGAATGCCGTGGAAGAACTTGGCTGGCTCCGCCCGCCAGTACAGGTCGTCATTGGCCAGGTTGTCCACTAGCGCATGGTTCAGGGCTACCATGTAGACCATCTGCCCCGGTTTCATCCGGTGGGGCCGGTGGGTGATGTCTACCACATAATCGTCAATGATGGGGCCCCGGTAGGTTTCCGTCTCCGTGTGCCCTTCCATCTTTTTCATTTCCTCATAATCTTTTTCCGTAAACATTTGGGTAATATCCATAAAAAGCCTCCTGTGTTGCGTTTTTGGCCGGAAGCCCGGCCTGCTGTCTGTTTTTATTATAGTGAAAACGGAAAGGAAAAACAAGCCTCTGCCGCATCCTGCGGTGCCGGGCACAGCTTACAGCCCAGATGCGGCTTCGGGCTGCCACTGCTGCTTTAATGCGTCCATAAACAGCCGGGCAATGTGTAACAGATGGGTGTCCTTCCGGTAGACCGCCGCCAGATCCCACTGAAACCCCGGCGCGTCCACCGCAAAGTAGGCCAGCTGCCCCGGGTGCTGGCACACTTTGGCCCCCTCCTCCGGCACAAAGGTGCAGGCCATGCCGGCGGCGGCCAGGTTGATGGCCGTGGTCAAATTGGCGGTCTCCATCAGCAGGTCCGGCGTAATCTGGGCCTGCGCCAGGGCCTGGGACACCGCGTAGGTCAGGCCCTGGCCCGATTTGGTGCTGATCAGCGGGAAATGCCGCAGCATTTCCAGGGTGGTATGGGGGTAGTCCCCCTCCGGCGCCTGGCCGGCCAGCAGCTCCCGGACGTAAGGGTGGCCGGCGGGGGCGGCCAGCAGGATCCGCTCCGGGAAAATGGTCTCCGCCGCCAGGTTGGGGTCCTTTAAGGGAGTGGGGAGGTTGAGGACCGCCAGGTCCAGCCGGCTGCTGTGCAGCCCGGCCAGCAGTACCTCCGCCCGGTCCTCCGTCAGCTCCAGGCGGATGCCGGGATACCGGGCATGGAAGGAGGGGAACACATCTGGCAGCAGGCAGGCCCCCCGCCAGAGGGCCACGCCCAGCCGCAGCTGCCCGCCCTCCTGGTCTTGGATGTCCTGAAACTCCCGCCGCACGTTTTCACTCAGGGCGTGGAGCTGCAGCAGATACTGGTAATACCGCTCCCCGGCGTAGGTGAGGCGCAGCGGGGAGGTGGAGTGGTCAAACAGTTCCACCCCCAGGCTGGCCTCCAGGCGCCGGACATACTGGCTCAGGGAGGGCTGGGAGACATACAGCTGCTCCGTGGCCCGGGTCAGGCTGCCGGCCCGGACAATGGCCAGGAAATACTCATAATTGCGGAAGATCATCTTTTCCCTCCATGGAGAACCTGAAGTATAACAGAAATATTATGATCATTATCTTACCGGAAGTCTTTGACTTTTGCAAGAGATTATAAGTAAAATATATATAAATTACATGATAAGCAGGAAAAAACAGACCATAAGAAGTATTACCGGCATTAAATTCCACCCGAAAATGGGGATCTAAAACAATATGAAACGGCCGTGGATATTGTTTGTGATTATAACAAATAAAGTATGATTACAGGAGGAGTTTATATGAGCTTGGAAAATAGGCTGCCATTCGTGGAAAGCATGGAGGTATCTGCGGTAAAATTGCGCTATTTTGCATTTAACTGTTTTGAGATGAAATTGCCGGATGGGAAAACACTGGTCATTGACCCCTGCCTGAGAAGCGTGGGCAGGTTTTTCCAATACCGGCGTGTTGTTGTTTGTGCCTCTATTTATGTTGGGAGCGATCCTAAAGAAATCCAGCTTTCTCCATTATTTGAAAAAACTTATTCGAAAAATGGGGAAATCTCGTGGGGCCAAAATAAAAATTTTGATTCTATTCACGCTGTGTGCCATGCTGTTGGCGAATTTTATGAACGCAACGGCGGCCATTGCAATGATGGCGCCTCTTATTCTTGCCTTGAGCGGAGAAAGTAAATATTTTTCACGCAGAGGTATGAATAAATTCTGTGCAGATGTCAGCTGTGCAACGCGTTCCATTTTGCCGTTTGGAACGGCGTTGGGGGTATATGCCACGGCCAATGCGCTTCTGGAAGATTCTGGCAGTGAATACCGGTTTGAAATGTTGGATCCGTTGCTGGTCAAAACACCGTTTGTCATTATTTGGGTTCTGTTCATGGTTTTTGTCGGCTACCGCTTTTATATGCGGGAATGGTCTGGGTTTCCATTTTACTTGCAGCGGGAACAATCCCTCTTACAACGGCACTTACGAAAACGGGAGCACAGGAATATATAGCATCCGCTGTTCATTTTGTTTTGGGAGGCAATACAAATGTTTATGTCATGACGGCAGTATTTTTCCTTTTTTCTTCCATTACGACACAGTTTATGAATGATATTGCGGCCAGCCAAATTTATTATGCCCTGGCCCTGGCAGCTTGTGTCGGATTGGGAGTGGATCCCCGGCCGGCGTACATGGCAATCAATATTGGTGCCCTGTGCAGCGTCTGCACTCCCATGGCGAATTCTGGCCAGGCACTGGCATATGGAACGGGAGGCTATAAGTTTTGGGAGTTTTGTAAACCGGGGATCATCAGCTGGGTTGTCTATTTTGTTTTATTTATGCTATATCAGCCAATTTATATCAATTTCATTTTGAAGTAAAAGAAAGGAAGCAAAAATCAATGAAAGCGATTGTGGTAGACAAGGACTACGGCAGTGTGACCGGGGAAGAGCTGGAACAGGTCCGGGAGGCCTACGCCCAGGCGGGCATCGAACTGGAATGCCGGCATTTTACCACGGAAGAAGAAATTTTGGCAGGCTGCCAGGGCGCCCAGGTGCTGCTGGCCACCGGAAACCCGCCGCTGACCCGGCGGGTGCTGGAAGGGCTGCCGGAGCTGCGGTGGATCCAGCGCTTTGGTATAGGGGTCAATTCCATTGACCTGGAAGCAGCCGGAGAGCGGGGGATTTTGGTGCTGAACCTGCCGGGCTTCTGCGCCCGGGAGCTGGCAGACCTGGCGGCAGCCATGATCCTGGGGCTGGTCCGTAATACCTGTTATTACGACCGGGAAATCCGCAAGGGGAACTGGTCCAAGTGCCAGTACTTCCTGCCGGGCAATATCCGGGAGATGACCCTGGGACTTTACGGGTTTGGCTCCTCCGCCCGCCATCTCTATGAGATTTTCTCCGGCGGCTTTGGGACCAGGGTGATTGCCTGCGATCCTTATCTATCCGATTCCCTCCGGGAACAGTATCCGGATGTGTCCTTCGTTTCCTTTGACCAGCTGGTCACGGACAGTGATGTGATTTCCATCCACGTAAACCTGACGCCGGAAACCCGGCATGTGTTCAACCGGGAGGTGTTCCGGAAAATGAAGAACACCGGCATGATCATCAACACGGCCCGGGGGGAGATTATTGACCAGAAGGCCCTGGCCTGGGCCCTGGAGACCGGGGAGATCCGCTACGCCGGCCTGGACACCATGGAGAAGGAGCCGATAGAAGCGGGGGATCCGCTGCTGGCCCTGGACAATGTGATCCTGAGCCCCCACAGCGGTTCCTACGGAAGCGGGTCCAAAAAGACACAGCTCCAGATGGTCTGCCAGCTGGTCCCCCAGGCCCTGACCGGCGGGACGTTGCCGGCCCGCTGTGTGGCCAACCGGGCGTTCCTCTCCCGGGAACAGCTGCCGGTGGAGCTGGTATAACGGGATCGCGGTGGAAAACAGCGGAAGGGAAAGCAAAACGGATCCGGCGGCAAAGCCGATCCGACAGCAG
>CAZSAF010000013.1:0-10555 GCA_964604605.1 uncultured Lachnospiraceae bacterium | reverse complement strand
GATCCGACAGCAGGAGGAAGAAAAAATGGCGTATGGATGCAGAATTGTGGAAGATTTTCAACGGCCGGCTCCGGAACTGGTGGCTCTATTCCAGGGGATGCCGGTGGCCAATATTGACGATTGTATGAACCGGGTGGCGGCGGTGGACGCGGCCATTGAACCCATTGGGCATAAGGGGCAGCTTCTGGGAACCGCCTTCACGGTGCGGGTGCCCCAGGGGGACAACCTGATGTTCCACGCCGCCATGGACCTGGCCAAGCCCGGGGATGTGGTGGTCATAGACGCCGGCGGCTTTACGGACCGGGCCATCTTTGGAGAACTGATGGCGGCGTACTGCAAGAGCCGGGGGATCCGGGGGATCGTCTGCGATGGGGCGGTCCGGGACCGGGAAGGGCTGGCCGCTATGGCGGATTTCCCGGTGTACGCCCGGGGCGTCACCCCCAACGGTCCCTACAAAAACGGTCCGGGGGAGATCAACGTGCCGGTGGTCATCGGCGGGAAGGTAGTCCGGCCGGGGGATATTGTGGTGGGGGATGATGACGGCGTGCTCTTCATTCCCCCGGAGCAGGCGGAGGCCATTGCCCGGGCTACCGCGGAGGTGGAGAAAAAGGAAGCAAAAATCATGGAGCAGATGTTGCAGGAGGGAACCTATATCCGCCCCTGGGTGGAGGAGAAGCTGCGGGAGATCGGTTGCCTGCGCCAGTAGCGTGGAGCGCGGCCTCCGGGTTTCTCCAAACCGTTTCTCTTACGCCTCTTTGCTGGGGCGCACCACCTGATCGGAGACATTCACCGAATCCGGCTGGGAGAGGGCATACAGCACGGCCTGGGCGATGACGTCCGCCTTCCGCCATGCGGCGTTTTCCCCCAGCTCCCCGGCCAGCTTGGCAAGCCGGTCCTCCCGGCGGGCACCCAGGACCACCTTGGCCCCGTTTTCCGCCAGTGCCCTGGCCGTTGCCTCGCCCAGTCCGGACGATGCTCCGGTGATGATGACTACTTTGTTTTCTATATTTTGCATGGTAAATTACTCCTCGGGGAGCGCCGGTCTGCATGGCGGTCCCCTGTTTTGTTTCTGCCTATAGTATAGGCCGGATTTTCTTGACTGTAAAATGCCGACGGGGCATCATCGTATCAATCTACACAGCCGGCTCTGACCCGGTCCATGCACAAACTGGAGTCCTCCTTTGGCGTGCCGCTGTTTGAGCGCTCCAAGAGTAAAATTGCCCTCAATGAAACCGGAAAGGTGGCTGCCCGGGTATGCCCGGCAGGTATTGGATGCGGACCGGGAAATCTTCAGCTCAGACCGGGCCGCCGAGTGGGGATATGGGTCGGAAGGGCGGGTCACCATACCCGTCTGCGATGGGGATGCCTTCGCCACCTACTTTCTGGCCTGTTTGCAGTCGGAAGAGGGAAAATACAGCAGTATTTTCCGTTCCATCCGGCCGGTTGGGCCATGAATCTGCTTGCAGAAATGGCCGCTTTCCCGTATACTAGAGACAGGGAGGAAAAGCGGATGGAATTGATTATTTTGGTGATTATGATTGCGGCGGTAGTATCCTCTGTCAAGTCGAAGAAGCGCCGGAACCATTCCGGAAGTCAGACGGATCGAGGCCAAACGGTGAACCGGGGAGGCCAGACGGTGTTTTATCCCAACAACCGACAGCGCTCCCAGGGGAATTTTGGGGGCCGACCCCAGCAGCCCGATGCCGGGAGAGGGGGTGCCGGTTCTTCACGGCCGCAGCAGAACGGGGCGTACCGCCCGGCCCCTCCGGAGCGGTCGTCCTATGCCAGCCAGCCGGTATCCATTCTGGAGCCCAGCGCCAGCGACTGGGACTGGCGGGACCGGAAAAGCGGGGAGGATGAGCTGGAGGCGTTGATCCGCCAGAACCACGAGTACGAAAAGGAGCTGGAGAAGCTGCTGGCGGTGCAGGATCAGACCGGGCCCCATTCCTGAATGGTGCCGTTTCCCAACCGGTAAATCCGGCAGGGGATCCCGGCGAGGACGGCAGGGTCCGGTTCGGAGAGGATTACAATTTTGCTCTGCCGTATGGCCTCCAGGCGGTGGGCCAGCCAGGGAAAATCCTCCGGCGCGGCCAAAGCAAAGGGGTGGCGGAGCAGATAAACCGGCGCTTCGGAAAACAGGGTGTTGGCCAGCACCAGGCGCCGGCGCAGTCCCTTGGGCAGCTGCCCCAGCGGGCAGGCGGAATAGGCGGTGAGCCGGAATTGGTCCAGCAGCCGGCGGGCCTTTTCCCGGGCAGCATCCGACGGCAGACGCTGCAGAAGGCCGGAGTAGATCAGGAAGTGCTCCAGCGGGAAGCTGCCCGGAAACAGCGGGTAGCGGGCAAAATAGGACAGGTGGTTCTGATAGGAGCGCCCCAGCAAAAATATATCATAGTCCAGAAACCGGATTTGTCCCTGTTGGGGAGGACGGCGGCCGGTGAGCAGGCGCAGCAGCGTGCCGGCGGCCATGGTATCCGGTCCGGTGAGGAGATGGATGCCCTCCGAAAAGGAAACGGAGAAAGAAAAGCAGCGGTGCTGCGCGGTTTGTATCACTTGCTGGCATTCTAACTTCACGAGACTAGCTCCCTTTCCCTTATATTGAAAGCTGATAGGAGGTTCTCAAACATGAAATCGTTTACCTACTACACGCCCACCAAGGTGTTTTTTGGCGAGGATGCCGAGTCCCACATCGGGGAGGCCCTGAAGGGCTACGGGGTGAAGAAGGTCCTTCTTCACTATGGCGGCGGCAGCATCAAGCGCATCGGCCTGTACGACAAGGTGGTGGCCCAGCTGAATGGTGCCGGCATCCCCTTTGTGGAGGTGGGCGGCGTGGAGCCCAATCCCAAGATTAGCCTGGTCCGGAAAACCGTGGAGCTCTGCAAGGCAGAGGGGGTGGATTTCCTCCTGGGCGTTGGCGGCGGCAGCGTCAGCGATTCCTGCAAGGCCGTGGGCCTGGGGCTGGCCACCGGCCTGGATCCCTGGGAAGTGGTGGTAAAAAATATTGTGCCGGAGAAGCCCTTCCCCATGGGACTGGTGCTGACCATTGCGGCGGCCGGAAGCGAGATGAGCAATTCCTGCGTCATCACCAACGAGGAGACCCACCTGAAGCGGGGCTGCAACCATGACGCCAACCGTCCCACCTTCGCCTTTATGAATCCGGCCAACACCCTTTCGGTATCTCCGTTCCAGACGGCCGCCGGCGTGGTGGATATTATGATGCACACCATGGAGCGGTATCTGACCAACGAGCCGGACACGCTGCTCACGGACCGGATTGCCGAAGGGCTGCTGCGGACGGTGCGGGAGTGCGGCGCCCGGCTGATGGAGGATCCGGCGGATCTGGAGGCCAGAGCCCAGGCGATGTGGGCTTCCACCCTGGCCCATAACGATCTCACCGGATGCGGGCGGAACAAAACCTTTACCGTTCACAAGATTGAGCACGATCTCAGCGGTGTCCACGACAACATTACCCACGGCGCCGGCCTGGCGGTGATGTTCCCGGCCTGGGTGCGGTATGAGTACCGGAACGGCCTGCACCGTTTTGCCCAGTGGGCCGTCAACATCTGGGACGCAACGCCGGGGGATGACCCGGAGCGGACGATTCTGGAAGGCGTGGAAAACATGGTTGCCTACTTCCGCTCCCTGCACATGCCCACCACCATGGAGGAGTTGGGCATAAAGCCGGAGGAATATGCGTATATCTCGCAGCTGACCACAGACGGGGACAGCAAGACGCTGCCCTCCTTCGGCGGTCCGCTGACCAGCCGGGAAATTCAGGAGATCTACCGCCTGGCGGAGGCTCCCAAGGCTTGATTGTACTGGAGAGAATCAGAGGCGGTGTGCCGTTGCCGCGGTTGGCAGCGGCGCACCGCTTTTTGCGCGATAAGCCTCGCGTAATCGGATGGGGGGAAGGAACTTCCCCTATCTGATTATCCTACAATTACTATTATGACAGACATGGAAAAGGAAAGAATGCCATTTTTTGCTTCCATTTCCGGAGGCTTTTGTTTATAATGGATACGAGCTGACACGGCAAACAGAGAAAGCACCCTCCGGGTGTACCTTTATGCCGTGGGAAACACGGCAGACAGGGGAAAAGGAGAATCCTTTGGGAAAGATTTTTTATATTATGGGGAAAAGCGCTTCCGGCAAGGATACCATTTTCCGCCGGCTGCTGGCAGACGGCGGGCTGGGGCTCCGGGAAGTGATTTTGTATACCACCCGGCCCATGCGGGACGGGGAGCAGGAGGGTGTAGCCTACCACTTCCTCACGGAGGAGGAGCTGGAGGTGTTCCGGCGCCAGGAAAAGATCATTGAGGAACGCACATACCAGACGATGCTGGGCCCCTGGACCTACGCCACCCTGGACGACGGCCAGATCCATCTGGATCGGGGCAATTATCTGATCAGCGGGGTTTTGGAATCCTATCAAAGCACCTGCCGCTATTTTGGCAGGGAGCAGGTGGAGCCCCTTTATATAGAAGTGGAGGATGGCGAGCGGCTGCGCCGGGCGTGGCTGCGGGAGAAGGCCCAGGCACAGCCCCGGTATGCGGAAATGTGCCGCCGTTTTTTGGCGGATGAGGAGGATTTTTCGGAGGAAAAGCTGCGGGAGGCCGGGATTGTCCGTCGCTATTCCAATGGGGATTTGGAGGTATGCCTGGAGGAGATCCGCCGGATCATCCTGGAAAAAGGTGGACAGGAATGAAAAGCGAGGAGATTCGGGAATACTTTCGCCGGGTGAGAAAATCTGGAAAGCTTTCCCATGCGTATATTCTGGAGGATGAGAGCGGACGGGAGGCCACGGCGCTGGCCCAGTGGTTTGCCGCCCTGCTGGAGTGTGAAAACGGGACTGCCTGCGGCGCCTGTTCCACCTGCCGGGCCTGTGCCGGCGGGAATCATCCGGACGTGCTGCAGGTTTCCCATGAAAAGCCGGACAGCATTGGCGTGGACGAAATCCGGGCGCAGCTGGTGGACGATATCCTGATTCGCCCCTACAGCGGCGGCTATAAGGTATATCTGGTGCCGGAGGCGGAAAAGCTGACGGTACAGGCACAGAATGCCCTGCTGAAAACGCTGGAGGAACCGCCTTCCTACGGGGTGATTCTGCTTCTTACGGTCAATGCGGACAAGCTGCTTCCCACCATCCGCTCCCGGGGCATTCTGCTGAAGCTGACGGAGGAAGAGCGGGCGGAGGAGCTTCTGCCTTCGGAGGAGCGGGAGCTGGTGCTCTCTCTGCTGCGGCAGGCGGGAAATTTGACGGTGACGCAGATGGCGGACAGTGCCAAGACCCTGCGGGAGCACCGGGTAAACGCCTCCGCCCTGGCGGCGCTGGTACGGGCCTATCTGCGGGACGTGCTGGTGTTTAAGTCCACCGGGAAAGCGGACCTGCTGCAGATCCCGGAGGAGCTTTCCGCCTACCGGGAGCTGGGGGAACGGCTTTCCTACGGGCGGCTGCACGAAATCTGGGAGGAGGCGGACCGGATGGAGAGCCGGCTTCTCTCCAATGTGAATTATGAGCTGGCGGTGGAGCTGCTGCTCATGGCGATGAAAGCATAACAGGAGGTTGGATACAATGGTTACCATTATTGGAGTTCGGTTCCGCTGCGCCGGGAAGGTGTACTATTTTGACCCCGGCCAGCTGGAGATACAGAAACACGCAAAAGTGATTGTGGAGACCGTCCGAGGCCTGGAGATGGGCACGGTGGTCTTGGGGAATAAGCAGGTGGAGGAGGACGCGGTGGTACAGCCCCTGAAGCCGGTGCTCCGCCTGGCCACCGAGGCGGATCAGGAGGTGGTGGCGCAGAACCGGGAGAAGGAAAAGAGCGCGTTCCAAATCTGCAAAGAGAAGATTGCCAAGCACGGCCTGGAGATGAAACTGGTGGACGTGGAATACACCTTTGACAATAACAAGATCCTGTTCTACTTCACCGCCGACGGACGCATTGATTTCCGGGAGCTGGTGAAGGATCTGGCCTCCGTATTCAAGACCCGCATTGAGCTGCGGCAGATTGGTGTCCGGGATGAGACCAAGCTTTTGGGCGGGATTGGTATCTGCGGCCGCTGCCTTTGCTGCCATTCGTACCTGTCGGAGTTTGCCCCGGTTTCCATTAAGATGGCCAAGGAGCAGAACCTGTCCCTGAATCCCAGCAAGATTTCCGGCGTCTGCGGCCGCCTGATGTGCTGCCTGAAAAACGAGCAGGAAACCTACGAGTACCTGAACAGCCGGCTGCCGGCCATTGGGGATCTGGTGGTGCACAAGGGGGACGGTGCCCGGGGAACCGTGCAGAGCGTCAACGTGCTGCGCCAGCTGGTAAAGGTGATGGTCAGCGGGGAAGGCGAGGACGTGGAGGTGCGGGAGTACCCCCTCTATGAGCTGCGCTACAAACCCAAGCAGAGAAAGGGCAAGGACGGCAAGGAAAACGGCCGGGAAGGGGGCCGCAAGGAGCGGGAGCCCCGGGAAGGCCAGGAGCTTCCGGAGGAGCATGCGTTGACGGAGGTCTCGGAGAGCCGTGAAAATCGGGAGGAGCGGGAGCCTCGGGAAGAACGGGGAACCCGAGAGAACCGGGGCAGCCGGGCCCCCCGCGGCACCCGCGGAGGACGAGGCGGCCGAGAGAACCGAGGAGGCCGTGAGAACCAGGAGCCTCGTGAGAACCGTGAAAACCGCGGGCCCCGGGAGCGCCGGCACCGCCGTGAAAACCGGGAGGGCCGGGAAGATCGGATGAACCGGGAGCCTCGGGAAAACCGCAGCGCACCGGAGCAGCGGAATCCGGAGTCCCGGGAGAATCAAACGCCGCCGGCTGCCGGGGAGGGTACCGGTGAACAGTGAGTTTTTGCGGGAGGGGGAGCGGCTGGATGACCTGCAGCGGAACCATTATCAGATCATCCAGAACCCAGGGAAATTCTGTTTTGGGATGGATGCGGTGCTGCTCTCCGGCTTTGCCACGGTAAAGCCGGGGGAGCGGGTGCTGGATCTGGGAACCGGCACCGGCATCATCCCCATTCTCCTGGCGGCCAAGACCCAGGGGGCCTATTTTGCGGGGGTGGAAATCCAGGAGGAGATGGCGGAGATGGCCGGGCGGAGCGTCCACCTCAACGGCCTTTCCCCCCGGGTGGAAATTGTCACAGGGGATCTCCGGGAAGCCTCCCGCCGGTTTGGGGAGGCTTCTTTTGATGTGGTCACCTGCAATCCCCCGTACATCCCCTCCGGCCACGGGTTGCAGAATCCTTCGGCGCCCATGGCCATTGCCCGCCATGAAATCCTCTGTAGCCTGAAGGATGTAATCCGGGAGGCCTCCCGTTGCCTGCGCCCCGGCGGACGCTTTGCTCTGGTGCACCGGCCCCACCGGCTGGCGGAGATCTTTGGGCTGCTGGGCCGGTATGGCTTGCAGCCCAAGCGGATGAAGCTGGTGCACCCTTCCCAGGAAAAGGACGCCAATATGGTGCTGCTGGAGAGCACCCGGGGCGGCGGGGTCTGGCTGAAGGTGGAAAAGCCGCTGATCGTGTACCGGGAACCGGGGGTGTACAGTCAGGAAATTTATGATATTTACGGATATTGAATCAATAGACAGGAGGGACGGAGATGAGCGGAATGCTGTATCTGTGCGCAACCCCCATTGGAAATTTGGAGGATATTACCCTGCGGACCCTGAAGCTTCTGCAGGAGGTGGACTGGATTGCCGCGGAGGATACCCGGCACAGCCGGATTCTGCTGGAGCATTACCAGATCCGCACTCCTCTCACCAGCTACCATGAGCACAACAAATATGAGAAGGCAGAGCTCCTGGTGGGAAAGCTTCTGGCAGGGGAGAAGGGGGCGCTGATTACGGATGCGGGGACGCCGGCCATCTCGGATCCCGGGGAGGAGCTGGTACGCCAGTGCCTGGAGGCCGGCGTGCCGGTGACCTCCCTGCCGGGGGCCTGCGCTTGTATTACGGCCCTGACTGTTTCCGGCCTGCCCACCCGCCGTTTCTGCTTTGAAGGATTCCTGCCGGCGGACAAAAAGGAGCGTCGGCAGATCCTGGAGGGGCTGCGGCAGGAGACCCGGACCATTCTGCTTTATGAGGCCCCCCACCGGCTGGTACGGATCCTGGGGGAGCTGCGGGAGGCCCTGGGGGATCGGCGGCTCACCGTATGCCGGGAGCTGACCAAGCTCCATGAGGAAATCTGGCAATCCACGCTGGCGCAGGCGGAGGAGCGGTTCCAGGCGGAAACGCCCCGGGGAGAGTTTGTGCTGGTGCTGGAAGGGCGCTCCGCCCGGGAGCTTTCGGAGGAGCAGGCCCGGCAGTGGGACCGCATGAGCCTGACGGAGCATCTGGCGTATTATCTGGAACAAGGGATGGAAAAGAAGGAGGCCATGAAGCAGATGGCCCGGGATCGGGGCTGCACCAAGCGGGAGATTTACCAGGGATTGCTGGAGGAATAGCCGGAGAAAGAGCAGAGCGAATGGCCGGATGGCGGAGAGGTTTCACACTTTGGTGACACTTTGGTAACATTTTTCTTGTAAAATGGACTTATTCATCAAGAGTTCTGCATGGGTGCGGGAAGGGGACGCCTGGAAATGGGGGGATTGGCCATCGAAATTCGTATGGACGGAGTCACGCAGTGGTTTCCTCCGGACCATTGGGTCCTGGATGAGATCAGCCTGCATGCCTCAGAGGGCCAGCCGATTCTGATTCGGGGAGAGGCGGGCTGCGGGAAAACGCTTTTGCTAAAGGTTTTGTGCGGCAAGTGGCTTCCCAATGGGGGCAGCGTGACAGTGGACGGTCAGGACTGGAGATCCATGTCGGAGCTGAAACGGGGCCGGCTTTGCCGGAGGCTTTTCGGGATTGTTGGTTTGGGCCGGGGATTCATTGACGCGCTGACGCTGGAAGAAAACCTGCTGCTGCTCCTGGACTTTGCGGGCGGCGGAAGAATGGCGGGGAAACGGCGCGTGCGGGAGCAGGCGGAAAAGTTGGGCATCTCTGCGCTGTTGGGACGGTATCCGGAGCAGCTTCTGCCCGGAGAGCTGTGCCTGGCAAAAATTTTCAAAGCGCTTCTTTTTTCACCCAGGTTCCTCTTGGTGGATGGCCTGGCCCCGGAGCTTTCCGGGGAGGAATGCCGGGAGGTGTGGAGGCTGCTGGCAGAGCTGGAACAGCAGGGAGACGTGACCTGTATCCGGACCGCGGGCCTGGAGGAGGCCTGCCGGCCGGGGGAAACCTGCTTTCTGCTGCGGCACGGCAGACTGCATCCTCAGAATGTGCTATCTCTGGACACAGGGGCGGCAAGCGGCAGCCTGGCCGGGGAAATGCGGGCAATTCCATAAACGGAAAGCCGAGAGGGGCCTGGTCGCTGCTTACAAGCGGTCGGGCCCCTTCCCTGAATTCCGGCATGCGACTGGGCAGCGCGCGGCCGGGTGTACCCTTTTCCTCAACGGGAATTTCCGAAAAAGCAGGCTTTTCCCAACAACGGGCATACCTCCTGGAAGGGCAGCATACAATGAGAGAAAAACGGAGGCCGTTCTATGAATTATTTGTGGGCCTTTATGCTGCTGTTGGGAACCGGCTACGGCCTGCTCACCGGTCGAAGCGCCCAGGTGACGGAGGCGCTGCTGTCCGGCGCGGCGGACGGCATTGAGCTGTGCCTGACCATGCTGAGGGTGATGGCGCTGTGGACCGGGATGATGGAGATTGGGGAGCGCAGCGGCCTGGTCCGGCGGATTACCCGGCGGCCGCGCCTCCCGGGAGATGTGCACCTTCCTGATTTTAAATGTCTCTTCCCTCCAGCTGCTGCCCATGACCATGATTGCCTACCGGCAGCAGTACGGCTCCGTCCATCCCACCGCCATTGTGGGCCTGGCCATTCTGGCCACAGCGGCCAGCACCGCGGCGGCGGTGGTGTTCTGCAAGTGGATGGACCGCGGGCAAAGCGGGGCCGGTGGACGAAAAAGAAATTGACAAGAGCCGGAATACCCCCTATAATAGATTCAAATTCAGCCAAATGCGGTGATAAGGAGGAGTATACAGCCTGCCAATGCCCAGAGAGAAGACGGAGGGTGCGAGTCTTCGTGAGGGGGTTGTGGAAGTAGCCTTTGAGCAGTGGACCCAACGGCCGGCAGCCTGTGCGCTGCGGCGGCCCAGTAGGCTCCAACGGGTTTCTCCCGTTACAGGGAAGCGGTATCGGACAGCGCTTGCACAAGCGGCCCCGTACGGCAGAGTGCAGAGAAATTTCTCTGAATTTAGGTGGTAACACGGATGAACCATTCGCCCTAAGCATAACGGTATGCTTGGGGCTTTGTTATTGTGGAGGAGGTTGCGTATGAAACAGATTTCCGGAAACAAGCTGCTGGTGAAAGCCCTGAAGGAGGAAGGGGTGGACACCATCTTTGGCTATCCCGGCGCCTGCACCATTGACATCAGCGATGAGCTGTACAAGCAGGATGACATCCGGGTGATTCTGCCCCGGCATGAGCAGGCCCTGGTCCATGAGGCGGACGCCTATGCCCGGACCACCGGGAAGGTGGGGGTCTGTCTGGTGACCAGCGGCCCCGGGGCCACCAACCTGGTCACCGGCCTGGCCACCG
>CAZSAF010000012.1:0-28609 GCA_964604605.1 uncultured Lachnospiraceae bacterium | reverse complement strand
GATCCACCATATTGCTGATGGTGGAGGCCACGGAACTGTTGATCTGGGTCATGACCAGCACGCCGAGGAAGTTGAAGGCGGCGCTCATCCAAATGGCGCTGCGCACCCGCATGCAATGGGTGGTGATACAGGTGGCAATGGCGTTGGGGGCATCGGTCCAGCCGTTGACAAAGATGACTCCCAAGGTGAGAAGTGTAGTGATGAGAAGCATGGGATTTCCCGTGATTCCATCCAGAAACGTTGAGAAAGATACCTCCATAAAAAAAGTTTCTCCCAATTCGTAAAAAATTCCTGTGAATCCTGCTAAGATTGCACAGGTACAAGTGATATAAGTCTAGTATAAGGGATAGGAGGAAAACGGTCAACCGAAATTCATAAGAATTTAACATAGAATTCACATGAAATTTACGAAAGAGCCGCTGTCCCGGAGGGAGGCAGCGGCTCTTGGACCCTATTTTCGGGAAAATAGCCCCTTCTTCTCGTAGGGGGCACTGGCAAGGGCGCGGACCTTGTAGCCGGTGGCGTCAATGACCTCACGGAGCTTTTGGGTGTCCAGCTCCTGCTCGGAGATAATGACGGTTTCTCCCTTTCCGTGGGAGGAATGGATTTTCTTGACAGGAAAGGCCTTACGCACCGCATCGTTTACATGGGCCTCACACATGCCGCACTGCATCCCTTCCACCTGAAGTGTGTATTGGATCATCCTCTGTCACCTCCTTCCCGCTGCAGGTAGCATAACGCGGATGGACCGGGAAAATCAAGGGGAAAGGCGGAGATGAAAAAAATGCTCAACAAGAAAAGAATGGAAAAAAAGACTTGACCGGATTGGAAAGGTGTTGTAGAATGCAGTTGGTTAGTTAGAACTAACCAATACTGTTTTACTGGTATATCGGATGGTGCAAAACCGGAAAGGACGCAGAAATGAGTGTTGTGATTGTAGGCGGAAATGAGCGCATGGCGGGACAGTATGAGAGTATCTGCCGGGAACATGGCTGCAAGGCCAAGGTCTTTACCAAAGAGAACGGCTCACTGAAAAAGAAGATGGGCTGTCCGGACCTGCTGATTCTGTTTATCAGTACGGTTTCCCATAAGATGGTGCTGAGCGTGACCCAGGAGGCCAAGAAAAACCAGATTCCGGTGGCCCGAGTCCTTACCAGCAGCGCCACGGCCCTCCGGGCAGCTCTGTCGGACCATATTCAGCAGATGGAGAAAGGAGGCGCTGTGGGATGAAGCAGCATCGGTTCTGGGCATGGGCCTGTGTTCTATGTCTGGCTATGCTTTTCTATACCGGCTATCAGCACAAATAAGATTTGGAAGCAGCGGAGGCGGAAAACCTCCGCTGCTTTCCGGTTCTGTAGAAAAATCTCCTTGGAATGCGGAATTGTGTTGACAAAAGAAATGGATGCGGCAGAAAAGAAAAATGATACAGACTGAATTTAAAACACAATATACAAATTTTTCGGGCATGGCTCTTGACTTCCCCTACTGCTTTTAGTAAATTTATAGCATAAGATCCGTATAAAAAGAATTTTTGTCAACAAAAAGAAAAGGGGGAACAGACAATGGTTGATTATGAAAAGCGGTATGCGGAACGGAAGCTGCGTGTGGAGACAGCGATGGAGAACAAGCAGCCGGATAAGGTACCGAATGTTTTGCTTGTTGGCACCTACCCCATTCATAAGGCTGGGATTACCGCAGCGGAGAGTATGGTAGACCATGAAAGGACCTGCCAGGCGATGCTGGATTTCTATACGCAATACTCCTATACGGATACAGGGATGGTCAGCAATTTTACCCCTGCGGCCAAAACGCTGGAGGCGCTGGACGTAAAAACCGCCCGCTGGCCGGGAGACCCTAAGGGCCTGGACGTTAACAACACCTATCAGTTTGTTGAATTCCCCACCCTTCTGGATGATGAATACGATGAATTCTTTGATCACCCGGCGGAGTTTTGGCTTACCAAGCATCTTCCCAGGACCATTGGGCTTCTGGAGGGGGCCGCGGATCTGGATTATGTGGATTTGATTTGCGGCGGCTCACAGAATCTGCTGGCTTCTCCGGCGAATATTCCGATCTACAAACGCCTTTTGGAAGCGGCCGAGGAAAATCAGAAGATGATGACGGTGATTGGGAAATACACCCAGAAACTGCGGGCTTTGGGATACTATGACATTTCCGGAGGCGGATCGGCCACGGCCTTTGATATGCTGGGGGATACGCTGCGGGGTACCTTTGGAATGATGCCGGATTTGCTTTTGGAGAGGGAAAATGTCATACGCGCACTGGAGATTTTTGTAAAGCTCCATATCAAGAACAGTCTGAATTTCTGCAAAAATACCGGCTCCCGCTATGCGTGGGTCATGCTGCATAAAGGCTTTGATAACTTTATCAGTGATCAGGACTATGCGGAGCTTTATTGGCCTTATCTGCGCCAGTGGATTGAAGCTCTGGTGGACAATGGCATTACGCCGGTTGTCTATACGGAGGGCTCCTACACAACCCGTCTCAAGTATCTGAAGGAGGTCCCGAAAAACAAGGTGGTGTATCACTTTGAGGAGGTAGACCTGAAACTGGCTAAAAAGGAGCTGGGCGATGTGGCCTGCTTAATGGGCGGCTTCCCCGCCTATACGGTTACATACGGAACACCAAAGGAAATTGATGAAAAGGTCAAGGAAACCCTGGACATTATGGCTCCGGGAGGCGGGTATCTGTTTACTACCGGCTACTCGCTGGAGGATTGCCCGCAGGAAAATATGGAGGCGTTGCTGGAAGCGGTCGATAAGTATGGAAAATATTGATTTTTAAGGCACCTCCGGGATTGGTTTTTCGGGATACATATTGACAAACAGAACAGATGAGATAAAATAGTATCGGGTGAAACAGTTGCAAATACAACTGTTTCAACTGATACTATTTTAACATTCCCGCATAAGGAGGAGCTGGCCCATGGCAGACACCAGACAGGAACAGCAGGATTTGAAGACCACCCGCATGATGGAGGAGCCCATTGCCAAGATTATTCCCAAGATGGCTGTGCCCACCATTGTCTCGTTTTTGATCACGTCCATCTACAACCTGGCGGACACCTATTTTGTCAGCTCCCTGGGAACCAACGCCACGGCGGCGGTGAGCGTTAACGCCTCCCTGGACCAGATTATTATGATGGCCGGCTCCATGCTGGCTGTGGGCGCCAACAGCTACATTGCCCGCCTTCTGGGGGCGGGAAAGAAGGAGAAGGCCAGCCGGGTGCTGTCCACCGCCTTTTTCATTGCCTTTGGCCTGGGGCTGCTGGTGCTGATTCTGGGTGTCAGCTTCATGCACCCACTGGTGCGGATTCTGGGAGCCACGGATACCTGTGAGCAGTATGCCATTGAGTATGCCACCTACGTGCTGCTGGCGGCTCCGTTTATGGCGGCCAGCTACGTGATGAACCAGTGCCTCCGGGCCGAGGGCAGCGCCCTGCTCTCCATGATCGGCATGGGCTTTGGCGGTGTGCTCAACTGCGTGCTGGATCCCATCTTCATCTTTGACTGGGGACTGGGACTGGGAGTGGCAGGCGCCTCCATGGCTACGGCCATCTCCAAACTGGTCAGCTTTTCCATTTTGATCTTCCCGTACCTGACCCGGCGCAGTGTGCTGCGCATCTCCCTGAAGCGGTTCCAGGCCAACCGGGAAAATCTTTACCAGATTGTCAGCGTGGGCTCCTCGTCCATGTTCCGCTCCGGCCTTTCGGTGGTCTCCAGCATTGTGCTCAACAACATTGCCGGAAACATTTCGGATGCGGTGCTGGCCGGCATCGGCGTTTCCACGAAGATTATGATGTTCCCCTTCAGCGTGATCCTGGGCTTTGGCGCCGGCTTCCAGCCGGTGGCCGGCTACAACTGGGGGGGCAAGCGGTTTGACCGGGTGCGGGAAAGCTATCGGTTTGCCAGCTGGGCGGCCTTTATAGGAGCGGCGGCCATGGGGGTGGTCATGGGCGTGCTTGCGCCCCAGGTAATCCGTCTGTTTTCCGAGTCGGATCTGGAGGTGCAGTCCATCGGCGCCCTCTGTATCCGCCTCCAATGCCTGGTCTTGCCCATCCACGGCTGGGTGGCGGTGGTGAACATGTTCTGCGCCGGCCTAGGCTATGTCAAGGGGGCCCTGGTGCTGTCCACCGCCCGGCAGGGCAGCTGCTTCCTGCCCATTGTGCTGCCCATGGCCCTGTTCTGGGGCTCCACCGGCGTGGCCTCGGTGCAGGCGGTGGCGGACGTGCTGACCCTGGCCCTGGCGCTGCCCATTATTCGCCGGGTGCTGCGGATGGTGCGGAAGAAGGAAGAAGAATATGCCTGGGAGGTACAGGGCATGCCGCAGGGGCAGCCGGTGCCGGTACGGCAGGTGAGAGGAGAGTGACATGGCGGATCGGGTATTGTCCAGCCTGCTGCGCATTAACCGGCAGCGGATGCGGCTGTTTAAAAAGGAGCTGGCCCCTTATGGCTATGTGGGGGTCATGCACCTGATCCTCTTTCATATCCGGCGGAATCCGGGGGCCAGCCAGGAGGAGATTGCCAGCCATTTCTCCCTGGATAAGACCAGCGTGGCCCGGGACGCCCGGCGGCTGGAGGAGATGGGCCATATCCGGCGGCAGATGGATCCGGAAAACCGGCGGCAGTATCAGCTGTACCTGACGGAGGCCGGCGAGGCCATGCTGCCGGTTCTGGACGGCGTCCATGACGCCTTTGCGGCCCGGATCTCCGCCGGTATTTCCCGGGAGGACTGGGAGGTCTTGACCCGGCTGCTGCAGCAGGTGGAGGACAACTGCTTTGGGGAGGAGCGGGAGAAAGAGTCCGCCTGTGGGAATGATTTGACGAAAAAGGAGAAAGAATAGAAGGGAGGAGGGAGATACAGAGAGGAGTTTTCCATGGGTGAATGTTCCATAGCCGGGGCAGACGCCCTGGAGATTCTGGATAGCAGAGGCAATCCCACCGTAAAAGCACAGGTGGTTTTGGAGGGAGGCGCCGCGGGGGAAGCCGCGGTGCCTTCTGGCGCTTCCACGGGAATCCACGAGGCCCGGGAGCTGCGGCCCAGGCTTCCCAGCCTCTGTAACGGTTTTTGGGCGGTCCGAAGGCCCGGCAGCTGCTGAACATTGTCAACGGAGGCGTCCATGCGGCCAACAACCTGGATATCCAGGAGTTTCTGATCATGCCCCACGGGGCCCCCTCTTTTGGGGAAGGGCTTCGGTGGTGCTGTGAGATCTACCACACCCTGGGGCGTATCCTGCAGGAGCGGGGGCTGGCAGCCGGGGTAGGGGATGAAGGAGGGTACGCCCCGGATCTGGATTCGGATCAGCAGGCGCTGGAGCGGATCCTGGAGGCGGTGGAAGCCGCCGGATATGAGCCGGGAAAGCAGGTCTCCCTGGCCCTGGACGCGGCAGTGAGCCAGTGGTACGTGGAGGACGGCATGGGGGAGGATGACTGGGAGGGCTGGCGGTATCTGACGGAACGGCTGGGAAAGCGGCTGCAGCTGGAGGGGGACGACCTGTTTGTGACCAACCCTGCCCGGCTGCGCCGGGGCATGGGGGAAGGCGTCACCAATGCCATTCTGATCAAGCCCAACCAGATCGGTACCCTGAGCCGTGCCCGCCAGGCGGTGGAGCTGGCCCGGGGCGCCGGCTGGAACGCGGTACTGTCCCACCGCAGCGGGGAGACGGAAGACGCCATGCTGGCGGACCTGGCCGTGGTCTGGGGCTGCGGCCAGCTGAAGGCCGGTGCCCCCTGCCGGGGAGAGCGGACGGCCAAATACAACCGGCTGCTGGAAATCCAGCGGGAACTGGGGGACCAGGCCGTCTACACCAGAATCCGGAAGGGCTGAAGCACCAGCCCCAGCAGCCGCCAGAAAAGCTCCTTCCCAAAGCCGGCCTCCTCCAGCGCCAGGTGGTCTGGCTTCTGGTAGCTGCCGTCCGGGGTAACCAGCCAGGAGTCATTCATCATGGCGGTCAGATAGCCTTCTAGCTGCTGGCTCAGCTCCACACTGTCCACCGCCACCATCAGCTCCGTGTCCACATAGGTGCTCCGCAGGTCCAGATTGTAGGAGCCGATGATGCTGAGGCGATGGTCAATGAGGATGGACTTGCCGTGGGAGGAGGTGCCACCGGCGTACTCATAGACGGTGACGCCGGTATTCCAAATGCCTCCCCGGCGCCAGGTGTAATCGGAGGAGGCCACCACATTGTCCCCGTTTTCCCGGGCGTTGATCAGCAGGCGGCAGTCCAGGCCATTTTGCGCCAGCTGCCGGAGGCCGTCCTGCATCTCTGAGGAGCAGACGGCATAAGGGGTCTGGAAGATCAACTGCTCCTGGGCGTTTTCCATCAGCTGCTGCAGCTGGAACCAGACCATCGGCGCCTTCCCGCCGATGCCGGTATCCCCGGAGATCAAAGTGACCCGGTTGGTGGGGACGGTGGTGTCCTCCCAGTGGTTGTCCGCCGCAAACAGCTCCGGACGGGATGCCCGGAGCGCAACGCCGTGCTCCTCCAGCCGCTGCCGCTCCTGCTGGTTTTCCTCTTCCCGGTCCCGGGCGGGAAAGGCGGTGCAGGTCCCGCTGTTCCAGATTTTTTCAAAATAATCGGTGACCTGGTGAAGGGAGCTGCCGGAGGAGGCATCCTGGCCGTGGGCGGTGTTGTAGATCAGCACCTCCCGGTCCAGGCTTTTGCCCTCGGTGGGGTAGTCCCCTAGAAAATAGTCAAAGGTGTTGCGGCCGCCCAAGATGTAGGCCAGATCATCCGCCACTACATACTTGTCGTGCATCCGTCCGTGCCAGGTCCAGGGCAGCAGCAGGTTGGGCCGGTTGTAGAGGCGGATTTCAATGTTGGGATGGGAGGCCAGCAGGTCAAAGGGCTGTTTTCCCTTCATCCGGAGCCGGCCGCTGATGCCGTCCACCAGAATCCGCACGGAAACGCCCCGGTCCGCTGCCTCCAGGATGACGGATGCCAGATCATCCATGCTGTTTCCCGGGCGCATATCAAAGGTAGTGAGGATCAGGGATTCCTGCGCCTGGGAGATCAGGCGGATCCGTTCATCCAGGGCAGATTCCCCGGTCTCCAGAATGGCGGCCCGGTCCACGGACTCCTGATCCCCGTAGAAGGTGTCGGCGGAAAACTGGCGTTCCGTAAAAGGATTCAGATCCGGATGGGTCCAGAAAGGCAGGCACATGCCCACCAGCAGGTAGGAAAGCAGGACCAGCAGCCCCAGCAAAATGCCTTTGCGCCAGGTCCAGAAAGGGCGGGCCTGGGCAGCCTTCCCCCGGGGGGTGGTGGATTTTCCCCGGGCCGGAGAGGCCTTTTTTCGGGGATGGGGGCTGGTTTTGGCCTTTCCGGCGCCTTTGCCCGGGCCGGCGCTTCTTTTTGCCGTCTTTTTCTTCTTGCCGTTCTTGGTGTCTGCCGCCATAAAAGCTCCTTCCGTCCGAAGACTTGTCCTTGGTTTCTGCGGCCCATTCTATCATAAAGAAAAGAAAAAAGCCACAGCTGGGGGAAAATTGACAAGGAAGAGGGAATCCGCTATGCTGAAAGAAAAGACGGAGCGGCCATTCCGTTACAAATCGGATACATTTGGGGGATACCATGGAAGACAGACGAGTGAAATGAGAAAACGGGGGGATTGTGATGTTGGAGATACTGATTGAGGAGGACGAGAAAGCCATCCGGGAGCTTTTGGTGATGAATCTGACCCGGGCAGGGTACCACTACACATCCCGGTGATCTTCCTCCTGCAGTACGATGAGTATCAGATTGACCTGGATTCCCGCCGGGTCCTGGGGCCCCAGGGGGGAGGTGGCCTTAACGCCCAAGGAGTTGGACCTCTTTGTGCTCCTGGTGCGGAACCGGGGCGTGGCCCTGTTCCGGAGCCGGATCTTCCAGATTGTCTGGGATACGGAGTGGGAGGGGGACAGCCGGTCCCTGGACCTGCACATCCAGCGCCTCCGGAAAAAGCTGCAGCTGGGGGAGCGGCTGAAGACGGTGTACCGGGTGGGCTACCGCCTGGACTGACAGACCGGAGGTTAAACATCTGGAAAACAGCGGGACAAGGCGCCCGCCGGGGGAGGAAAAGGTGAAATTTCGTGTCAAAATCCTTCTGATCAACCTGGTGCTGCTGGCGGCGGCCTTTGCCATCAGCGGCACATTGCTGATGAACCAGAGCTACCAGTCCCGGCTGAATTGGGAGGTGACGGTGGCCATGGATGAAAACCAGATGATCCAGGCTTCCATTGAGTCGGAGGTCATCAACCGGATTCTCCGGGATGAGTTTTCCGGCACGCCGGAGGACTGGGCGGCCATTAACCAGATGGCGGATACGGTGCAGGCGCACATGCGGGAGCTGGAGGTGGCCAGCCAGCTGGGCAAGGGCACGGTGATGCGTGTGTATTTTCAGAGGGTGACAGATGATGAGGAAGCGTAGGCAGGGAGAAAGACGTTGACCGAAGAAAGGGACTGCGAGCTCCGGCCGGCGGATCGGCTGGTATGTGCTGGCCGCCTGCGCGGCGGTGTTGGCGGTGGCTTTGCCCGGCCCCCTGCTGCGGCTCCACGGAAACCGGTGGGTAGGGCAGGTGCAGGAGGCGGATACCGCCTACTACAGCCGGGAGATGGCTTCCTACACCGGGGAGCTGGATCTGTATCGGAATCTGCTGCTGTTCACCGGTGTCTGGGAGAGTGAGATAATCCTGGAGGCGGAAGGGGGCTGCAGAAATTGACAAAAGAGGCGGTGCAGGCGGAAGGCAGTCAGGAGGAGACGTGGCAGCCCCAGCTGCGGGCCATGTATGATCAAGGGCTTACAGTGGGGTTGGAATGGATGGAGCTGCACTGGAATGGAGACTATAACGTACCATATTATTTAACCCTGCGGTACAGTATAAGTATGCCGCCCATTCTGGAGGTGTATTAGTGCCGGGATACCAAACTGGGAAAATATCGGTTCTGGGTGGCGGCTCTGACTGTGTGGAACGGAGGATGGAATGAGCAGGGGGAGGAAGTCCCCTTCCGCATTTTAATAGATATGGAGAGCATGTCGCTGTTGGCAATGCATAGGCCGTACCATATCCAGGAAAATGTATATAGCCAGAATCCATTGGGAATTCCCTATTTTGGCATCCGTTGGATGGAAGATTTTCAGACGGTGGAACAAGCAGATTTCCTGCCGGAACCGGAGTTGTGGCAGGCGGCGGGAAAGCGGAGCGTCTATAAACAACGGATTTACAGGCAGGAAGAGGATACGGAAGAGCCGGTTTGTGTGGTAGAGCAGGAGGATTTCGATGGCAGCTCCTTTTTCCTGGTCATTCCGCCGAAGGAGTAAAAATATTTTCCCGGCGGAATGGAAACGTTTTGCTTGCATACCCAGAACGTATGTGCTAGAATAAGAATAGAACACATATTCGGGTGATGAGATGCTGATACAAGAAAACCTTTCCCTGCAGCAAAAGCTGGAAATTCTGGCGGACGCCGCCAAATACGATGTGGCCTGTACCTCCAGCGGCGTGGACCGCCGGGGCCGGAAGGATGCCCTGGGCAGCGCGGTTTCCTGCGGGATCTGCCACAGCTTTGCCGCCGATGGCCGCTGCGTTTCCCTGCTGAAGGTGCTGCTGACCAACGAGTGTATTTATGACTGCAAATACTGTGTCAACCGGGTCTCCAACGACACGGTGCGTACCTCCTTCACCCCGGAGGAAATCTGCACTCTGACCATGGAGTTCTACCGGCGGAACTATATTGAAGGGCTGTTTTTGAGCTCCGGCATCCTGCGGACGCCGGACTATACCATGGAGCAGATTTACCAGGCCCTCTGGCAGCTGCGGGAGGTGCACCGGTTCTGGGGCTATATCCATGTGAAGGCCATCCCCGGTGCGGACCCGGCCCTCATAGAGCGGGTGGGCCACCTGGCGGACCGCATGAGCATCAACCTGGAGCTTCCCACCGGGGACGGCCTGCGGAAGCTGGCGCCGGGCAAGAGCCGGGAGAAGATTTTAACGCCCATGCGCCAGATCCAGCGGGGCATTGCGGACAACCGGCTGCAGCTGGAGGATGCCCGGAACCGGAAAAAAATCTACTCGGCGGCGCTGCCGGAAGCCCGGCCGTCCACCGGCCGCGGACAGCAGCTGGCAGCCGGGCCGGCCGGAGGGGCTTCGGGCCCTTCGGCGGTGCCGGTACCGGCGGAGGCCGGCGCTGTATCCGCTGCGGCGGCGAGCACCGTACCTGTTGCCGCGTCCCGCCGCCGCAGCGCTCCAGTGGGCCGCAGCGCCCTGCGCTACGAGGAAAAATCCAAGTTTGTGCCGGCGGGCCAGAGCACCCAGATGATTATCGGCGCCACCGGGGAGACGGACCACCAGATTCTCACGGTGACGGAGGCACTGTACCAGAAGTTTGATCTGAAGCGGGTGTTCTTCTCCGCCTACACCGCCATCAATGAGGACGCGGCCCTGCCGGCCCTGGGCACCCAGCCGCCGCTGCTCCGGGAGCACCGGCTTTACCAGGCGGACTGGCTGCTCCGGTTCTACGGTTTTGAGGCGGGGGAGCTTTTGAGCCCGGAACGGCCCTTTTTCAACGAGGCGCTGGACCCCAAGTGCGACTGGGCCCTGCGCCACCTGGAGCTGTTTCCGGTGGAGGTGAACCGGGCAGACTATGCCACCCTGCTGCGGGTGCCGGGTATTGGCGTCAAATCCGCCCGGCGGATCCTGCGGGCCCGCCGGAGCTGCCGGCTGGATTTTGGGGATCTGAAAAAGCTGGGGGTGGTGCTGAAGCGGGCCTCCCTCTTTATCACCTGCTGCGGAAAAATGCGGGAGAACACGCCTATAGAGGAGCAGTTCCTGACCCGGGTCCTGACGGCGGAGGAGCAGAAAAAGAACCGGAGGCAGGCGGAGGATGCTTCCTTCCATCAGCTGTCCCTCTTTGAGGATTTTCATCTGGAAAATCCGGACCCGGGGCCGGCGGATGTCTGGAAAAGCCTCAGCGGCCAGCTGTGAGGAAAGGGGAAGGAAGACGGGGCGGCCCCAAAGGCGCGCCGGGACGGAAGGAGGAAGCCATGGACGAGCAGTGGGAAAAGACCGTTTTTGTCTGCGGGGGAGACCCGGATGACATTCTGACGGCGGTATACGATGCCTGGGCCTCCCGGAAAGGGCACTCCCGGGTGCGGCTGGAGGTGGAAGGGGAGCGGATGCTGGACCTTTTTTCCCATTATGTGCCGGTGGAGACAGACCGGGAAAAGGCACGGTAGGTGATTCGCGCCATCCGGCACAAAAGCGGCGCCAGGGCCTGGCAGATGGTGTACCGTTCCGCTCTGTCCCGGGAGGAGAGCCGGGCGGATGACATTTACCGGTTCCTGGTAGGCGGCTTTTACTATGGGCCACAGGTGCTGGGCATGCTGGCGGAGCCGGCGGTGTATCGGATCCTGGAGCTGAACCGGGCGGTGGGAAACGAGGCCCACTTTTTCCGGGAATTCCTGCGGTTTGATGAGCGGGAAAACCATATCCTGTTTGGGCGGATCCGCCCCAAGAACAATGTGATCTCCCTGGTTATGCCCCATTTCGCGGATCGGCTTCCCCAGGAAAATTTCCTGATTCTGGACATGGGGCGGCACACGGCCGGCCTGCACCCGGCAGGAGGCGAATGGTATCTGACCCGGCTGGACCCGGAGGCCAGCGAGCAGCTTCTGCAGAAACAGGAAGACCCGTTCCGGGAACTCTGGAAAACCTTTTTCCAGGCCATCGGGGTGGAGCAGCGGAACAATCCGAAGCTCCAGCGGAACATGATGCCCCTCCGGTACCGGGAGTATATGACGGAATTCCTGGATTGAAGGGAAAAGGTGGCGCGGGGCTTTGGACCCGGGACGGATGTTTTCTGACTGCATTGTAAAATTTTCGGTACTGTTTGCATGAAGGCGTATTTTGTGGTAGACTACTTCCTAGGAGAAGACGGGAGCTATCCGGGCTCAGCGGGGCATCTGCCCCGGCGGGCAGATGCCTCCGGGGGTCCCTTGGAAAGGAAGTGACGGATGTGAAACGCGTATTCTTGATGGTTTTGGACAGCTTTGGCATCGGCGCCATGCCGGATGCGGCGGATTTTGGGGATGCGGGAAGCAACACCCTGGCTGCCGCCTCCCGGGGGGCCGGTTTTTCTATGCCCAACATGGGCCGGCTGGGACTGTTTTCCATAGACGACGTCACCTGCGGCGTGCCGCCGGAACAGCCGGAAGGCGTCTTTGGGCGGCTGGCGGAGGCCTCCAAGGGAAAGGACACTACCACCGGCCACTGGGAGATTGCGGGGGTCATATCCCCCCAGCCTATGCCAACCTTCCCCAATGGCTTTCCGCCGGAGCTGCTGGAGCAGCTTTCCCTGGCTACCGGCCGGGGCATCCTCTGCAACCGGCCTTACTCCGGGACGGTGGTCATTGAGGATTACGGGGAGGAGCATCTGCGCACCGGGGATCTGATTGTCTACACCTCGGCGGACAGTGTGCTGCAGATTGCGGCCCACGAGTCGGTGGTGCCGGTGGAGACTCTATACGAATACTGCCGGGCTGCCCGGAAAATCTGCCAGGGGCCCTGGGCGGTGGGACGTGTGATTGCCCGGCCCTTTGAAGGGGAGCCGGGACATTTTACGCGCACGGTGCGCCGCCATGACTTTTCCCTGGAGCCTCCGGCCCCCACCATGCTGGACCGGATCCTAGACGCGGGCCAATCGGTGCTGGCGGTGGGAAAGATCCACGATATTTTTGCCGGAAAGGGAATCGGGGAGTTTGTTTATACCACCGGCAACGCAGACGGTATCGAAAAGACCCTGGACTATATGGAGCGGGATTTTGAGGGGCTTTGCTTCACCAACCTGGTGGATTTTGATATGCTCTATGGCCATCGAAACGATGTGGATGGCTATGCGGCGGCGCTGACCTACCTGGACAGCCGCCTGCCGGAGATTTTGGAGCGGCTGCGGCCGGAGGACCTGCTGATCCTCACCGCGGACCACGGCTGCGACCCGGCCACTCCGTCCACGGACCACTCCCGGGAGTATGTGCCGCTGGTGATGGCGGGGGCGCCCCTGCAGCCGGGGGTCAACCTGGGAACCCGGCAGGCCTTTGCGGATATCGGCGCCACGGTGCTGGACTATCTGGGTGTTCCCGGCCCTCTGGCCGGTACCAGCTTTTGGCCGCAGATTCAGAAAAGATAGGAGGAGACGGCAGAATATGGATAAGAAAGAAATTTTGCGCAAGGTGGATCACACGCTTCTGTCCCCCACAGCAACCTGGCTGGACATCCGGCAGCTCTGTGACGATGCCATTGACTTTGAGACGGCGTCTGTGTGCGTTCCTCCTGCCTTTGTGAAGCGGGTAAAGCAGTATGTGGGAAACCGCCTGCGGATTGGAACGGTCATCGGCTTCCCCAACGGCTACAGCACCACCTCGGTGAAGGCCTTTGAGGCGGACGATGCCCTGAAGAAAGGGGCGGATGAGCTGGACATGGTCATCAACCTGGGCAACCTGAAAAGCGGAGAGGATGACTGCCTGCGCAATGAAATCCGCACCCTGAAGCTGCTGTGCGGCCGCCGGATCCTCAAGGTGATTGTGGAAACCTGCCTGTTGACTCAGGAGGAGAAAATCCGCATGTGCCGGCTGGTCACCGAGACAGGTGCAGACTTTATCAAAACCTCCACCGGCTTTGGTTCGGCCGGGGCCACTCCGGAGGATGTAGCACTGTTTGCGGAGCACATTGGGCCAGGGGTGCGGATTAAGGCGGCGGGGGGGATTTCCACCTTTGAGGAGGCGGAGCAGTATATCCGCCTGGGCGCCAGCCGCCTGGGAACCAGCCGCCTGGTCCGGCTGATGAAGGAGGAAGAACATGGATAAGCGGCAGCTGGTGGAGGAGGCCCTGGCCGCCCGGGAGGCCGCCTACGCCCCCTACTCCCACTTCCTGGTGGGGGCGGCGCTGCTGGCCGCAGACGGCACGGTATACACCGGCTGCAATGTGGAAAACTCCAGCTATGGGGCGGCCATCTGCGCGGAGCGGACCGCCTTTGTGAAGGCCATAAGCCAGGGGGCCCGCCGGTTTACCGCCATTGCGGTGGTGGGCGGCCGGGAGGGCCAGGCGGTGGAACCGACCCCTCCCTGCGGGATCTGCCGCCAGGTGATGGCCGAGTTCTGTGGGCCGGACTTCCGGATCCTTCTGGCCTCCTCGCCGGAGGAGATTGCCGAGTACACCCTGGGCCAGCTGCTGCCGGAGGCCTTCTCCGGGGACGCGCTGGCAGAGAGGAACGAATGCCATGCGGATGTATGATTTGATTGAAAAGAAAAAACGGGGGGAGGAGCTGGCTGAGCCGGAAATCCAGTTTATGGTGGAGGGCTATGTGCGGGACGAAATTCCGGATTACCAGATGGCCGCTATGCTCATGGCCATCTGCTTCCAGGGTATGACGCCCCGGGAGACTGCCTGGCTGACCCTGGTCATGGAGCACTCGGGGGATGTGGTGGACCTCTCCCCCCTGGCCGGCTGCAAGGTGGATAAACACAGCACCGGCGGGGTGGGAGATAAGACCACTCTGGTGGTAGCCCCCATTGCCGCCGCCTGTGGCGCTGTGGTGGCCAAAATGTCCGGCCGGGGCCTGGGCCACACCGGCGGTACCATTGACAAGCTGGAGGCTATCCCCGGCTTTCGCACCTCCCTGAGTCGGGAGGAGTTTTTCCAGGTGGTCCGGGAGACCGGCCTCAGCGTCATGGGACAGACCGGGAACCTGGTGCCGGCGGACAAAAAGCTCTATGCCCTCCGGGATGTGACGGCCACGGTGGACTGCATTCCCCTGATCGCCTCATCCATTATGAGCAAAAAGCTGGCCGCCGGCAGTGACGCTATTTTGCTGGATGTCAAAACCGGCAGTGGCGCTTTTATGAAGGAAACCGGGGAGGCATCGGAGCTGGCCCGGCAGATGGTGGACATTGGCACCGCGGCGGGCCGGAAGGTGGCAGCGCTGATCACCGAGATGGATGTGCCCCTGGGAAAGATGGTGGGAAACGCCCTGGAGGTACAGGAGGCCGTGGCGGTGCTGAAGGGGGAAGGGCCGGAGGACTTGACGGACGTCTGCCTTTCCCTGGCGGCGGAGATGCTGGTGCTCTGCGAGCGGTCGGAACGGGATGGGGCCCGGGAGCTGGCCCGGCAGGCTGTGGCGGACGGAAGCGCCCTGGCCCGGCTGAAGGCCATGGTAAAGGCCCAGGGAGGGGACCCGGATGCCCTGGAAGAGCCGGGAAGGCTGCCCCAGGCCGCCTTCCGACGGGAGGTGCGGGCCCCGGAGGCAGGCTATGTCACCCACATGGACGCGGAGCAAATCGGCTTGGCCTCCGTACTGCTGGGAGCCGGCCGCAGCCGCATAGAAGATGCGCTGGACTACGGAGCCGGTATTGAGCTGTACCGGAAAACCGGGGAACCGGTGGAAAAGGGAGAAGTGCTGGCGGTGCTCTATGCCGGAAACCCGGCGCTGTTCCCGGAGGCGGAGCAGAAGCTGTTGTCCTCCTACTCCTTTGGAACCCAAATGCCGGAAAGGAAAAAGCATGTGCTGGCCCGGGTGGATGAAGCTGGCGTTACCTGGCTGTAGCGGGATTTCCAGCGGGAAAAATTCTGTGTGCTGGAGTTCCAGCAGGAATTCCAAAAAACGGACGAGAAAATCGGTTGTAGAATTGCCGGTTCTGTGATATACTATTGCAGGAAGAAAAGATTCCTGGGGTGTTCGCCCATTTCTGTATTTTTGAACCTACATGTTGACCTACGGGATTCCTATATTGCTGTGTGGATGTCAGGCCTCCTTTTGAGTGGAAGGCAGAAACATTGGCTGCGGTTGCCCACCTAGCTTTGCTAGGGAGTCAAAAAACAGGAACCGGCACTCTGGGAATTTTTATTTTCAAAAATACGCTGGGATTTGAAATAGGTTGGAAATGGAAATAGGTTGGAAATGGAGAAGAAGCCCAGTCCGGGCTTCTTTCTTTAGAGAGATGGTCCGATGAGAATGAAAACAGGAAAGTGGTATGGGAAAAAGGAACGTGCCCGCCTGCGGCTGCAGATTCTGGTGCTTTTTCTGGTGCTGCTCCTGCTGATTCTGTTTCTGAGCTGGAACGCGTCCACCCTGCATCAGGCGCTGATCCGCAGCACAGAACAGTATGTGGAGGATGTTTCGGCGCAGCTGGCCAGCCACATCAATTCCCGCATGGAGGCGGATATACGCTCCATGGAACAGCTGGCGGATTCGGTTCCCCGACTGCCGGAGGGCAGTATAGAGCCATTCCTGGAGCGCCAGGCAAGGCTGCTGGAACTGGAAGAGTTGGTTTTGATGGGGACGGAGGGCGGTATGGAACCGGCAGATCCGGTGACCGGCGGCATGAACAACGCGGCCTTTTTGCTGGAGTGCCAGAAATTGGTGGCTTCAGCGTCGCCGGCCAGCTACACCCTGGTGATGATGAACGTCAAGGGGTTTAAGCTGGTCAATGAAAATTTTGGGACAGGCATGGGAGACCGGAGTCTGAAGCACATTTACCGGACGTTGAAGGAGATGGTGCAGAAGGAGGCGGTGGCCCGGGGCGAAGCCGACCACTTCTTTTTGTGCCTCGCCCGGGATGCGGACGTCCAGTATTTCCTGAACATTTCCCAGGGGGCTTGCCCCATTGAGCAGCCGGATGCGGAGCTGATGCTGATGGAGGAGCGGGCCCGGATTGCGGGACAGCTCTGGCAGCCAGGTTCCCCCTGCGTTTTTTACAGTGCGGAGCTGGCGGAACAGCTGAAGGCAGAGCGGGAACTGAGCCGGGTCTTTGAGACCGCCCTGAAGGAAAAGCAGTTTACCATTCTGATGCAGCCCAAAATCCGGCTGGAGGACGAATGGGTGGGCGGCGCGGAGACGCTGGTTCGCTGGGTACACCCGGAGAGGGGCGTCATCTCCCCGGCGGATTCCGGTCTCCGTGAATATTTCCCGCATGCATTTCCAGAATCCCAATTTCCTGCGGGAGTACGCGCGGATCAAAGAGAAATATGGGATTCCGGACGGCATGCTGGAGCTGGGGGTCACCGAATCCATTTTCTTTGATGAGCAGCAGCGGGGCATGATCCAGAGTTCCATCCGGGAGATGCACGCCTGTGGATTCCTGTGCTCCCTGGATGATTTTGGCGTGGGCTACTCCTCCCTGGCGCTGTTAAAAGAAGTGGAGGTGGACACCATTAAGCTGGACCGCCAGTTCTTCCGGGATATCCAGAAGCCCCGGCCCCAGTGTGTGATTGCCAACCTGATCCGCCTGGCCCATGGCCTGGGGATCAAGGTGGTGGCAGAGGGCATCGAGACAGAGGAACAGCTGGAATTCCTGCGGAACAGCCTTTGCGATATGGTGCAGGGCTATATTTTCTCCAAGCCCCTGGCGGTGGAAGCTTTCTGGATCAAATTTCCGGAGGATACTTCCCCGGAAAGAGGGTTCTAGCCTGGGGCAAGCTCTCATACCCTGTCTTTAGGACAGGATGGGATGGCGCCAGTATGGGAAGAGGAAGCGGAAGATGGACCAGCGGAATGCGAAGGATGGCTGCGGCGGTCCTTCTTTTGTTGGCGGAAACCGCCGCGGTGAGCCTGCTTTTAGGGCGGAATGCCCCCGCCACGGCGGAGGCGCCGGCGCCTTCCGGGGAAGCGGCGGAGTCGCTGTACACGGAACCCACGGGAGCAGCGGAGAACCAGCCGGAGACCGGTGAGATGCCGGAAGAGGAGAGCCAGGCCGCTCCGGAGGCCGGAGAACATTCGACCATCCGAGTAGCCATCCATGGGGATGATTACGCCTCCCTCTATCAGGATACGGTGCAGGTCAGCTCCGCAGAGGATTTTACTGTCAGCTGGAACGGGGGAGAGGAGCAGATGGCCGGAGACACCGTGCTGACCCTGACGCCGGCGGACGCCCGGTTTGCCTCCGGCTCCGTCTGGGTGCGGGGAGAGGGGCTGCAGCTTCTCACCTCCCACCGGGAATGCGGCTACCCGGATTATCCCGGGGAGCTGGAGATTATTCTCACCGAGGGGAAGCTGGGGGTGGTGAACCAGCTTCCCCTGGAGGAGTATTTGTGCCGGGTGGTCCCTGGGGAAATGCCCTCCTCCTACGGCCTGGAAGCCCTGAAGGTGCAGGCCGTCTGGGACACCGCCGGACAGGTGCTGAACTACCAGGGGCAGACCATCACCGCCTACTATTATTCCACCTCCTGCGGCAGCTCCACGGATACCAGCGTCTGGCAGTCGGACCCGGCGGATTACCCCTACTGCCCGGCGGCCTGCCTCAATGGGAACCGGGACACGCCGGACCTGACGGATGAAGCGGCTTTCCGCCAGTTTATTGACGAAAACACGGACAGCTTTGACAGCGAGGACGGTTTCTATCGCTGGCAGATTACTCTGGGGAAAGACGCCCTGACCTAATCCATCAACGGGTATCTGGAAAGCCACGGCATGGCCTCCATTGGGGAGGTGGCGGTGCTGGAAGTAACCGGCCGCAGCGCCGGCGGCGTCATCCGGGAGTTGACCGTCACGGGCAGCCAGGGACGGGCGGTGCTGGAGCGGCAGAGTGCGGTGCGGGAGGCTTGGGCAGTGAAGGCATGGAGATTGTGCAGCACACCGGCTATGTGGTGGAGGGCTGGACCATGGTGCCCAGCGCCTTCTTTTATCTGGAACGGCTGGAGGAGAATGGGACGCTCATCGGCTACCGGCTGCACAGCGGCGGATACGGCCATGGCGTGGGCATGAGCCAGAGCGGGGCCGGTGGTATGGCGGAGGCCGGATACACCTACGACCAGATCCTTCTCTACTTTTACCCGGGGACAGAAATATATCATATTTATTAAAAATCAATATGATTTCATTTAAAAAAAGAAAGTGCTGGAAACTCGGAATTTTATTTGCATTATTGACAGGATTCTGCATTTAGCCTATAATCAAAATTACTATGGGTCGTTATAAAACATATAAATTCAAGCGACCTGTAAAATTGAAGGAGGATGATTCCAATGGCTAAGATTCAGATGAAAACGCCGTTAGTCGAGATGGACGGCGACGAGATGACCAGAGTTCTCTGGCAGTGGATTAAGGAAGAGTTGCTGCTGCCTTTCATCGATCTGAAGACCGAGTACTATGACCTGGGTCTGCAGAAGAGAGACGAGACCGATGATCAGATCACGGTGGATTCTGCGAACGCTACCAAGAAATATGGTGTGGCTGTGAAGTGCGCTACCATCACTCCCAACGCTGCCCGCGTGAAAGAGTACAACTTGAAGCAGATGTGGAAGAGCCCCAACGGCACCATCCGTGCGATCCTGGACGGCACCGTGTTCCGCGCTCCCATCCTGGTGAAGGGCATTGAGCCTTACGTAAAGACCTGGAAGAAGCCCATCACCATTGCCCGTCATGCTTACGGCGATGTGTACAAGGGTGTGGAGATGAAGATCGATCAGCCCGGCGTGGCTGAGTTGATTTTCACCGCTGAGGACGGCACTGTGACCAAGGAGACCATCCAGAAATTTGAGACTCCTGGCGTGATCCAGGGCATGCATAACATGTCCAAGTCCATCCGCAGCTTTGCCCGGAGTTGCTTCAACTACGCTCTGGACACCAAGCAGGATGTTTGGTTCGCCACCAAGGACACCATCTCCAAGAAGTACGATCACACCTTCAAGGACATCTTCCAGGAAGTGTTTGACACCGAGTACAAGGAGAAATTTGAGGCTGCTGGTATCACCTACTTCTACACCCTGATTGATGACATTGTGGCTCGTGTAATCCGTTCTGAGGGCGGCTACATCTGGGCTTGCAAGAACTACGATGGCGATGTGATGTCCGATATGCTGGCCACCGCTTTCGGCTCCCTGGCTATGATGACCTCCGTGCTGGTTTCACCCGAGGGCAACTATGAGTACGAGGCTGCTCATGGCACGGTGCAGAGACACTACTATGCGCACCTGGAAGGCAAGAAGACTTCCACCAACTCCGTGGCTACCATCTTTGCATGGTCCGGCGCTCTGAGAAAGCGTGGCGAGCTGGATGGCATCCAGGAGCTGCAGGATTTCGCTGACAAGCTGGAGGCTGCCACCGTCAAGACCATCGAGGATGGCACCATGACCAAAGACCTGGCTTCCATCACCACCATGGACAAGTCCAAAGTGACCCGGGTAGACAGCGAAGACTTCATCAAGGCTATCCGCAAGAACCTGGAGGCTACTCTGTAAGAGAGAATCGAACATACAAAGAGCTGCCGCAGAGGGGAGAAATTCCCGCTGTGGCAGTTTTTTGTGGTCCGGAGGGCGGGTTTACTGCCGAAAATGCCAGAATTGTAAAACCGGCAGTGATTTTTGGAAAGCGAAGGGGAAAATTTACAGCTGATATTTTCCAAAATGCAAATGCGGCAGTACTTACAGGCAAAAGCCTACAGACTTTTGAAAATCTTAAATTCAGCATTAATTGCCGTGGACTATATTTCCAAAATCGCAAATTCGCTGGAAGCCCCGTCGGTCTGCGAGCATCTGTTCCTTTCATATCTCATTTGCGGAGGAAAGTGAGGAAAAAATCCCACTCTGTGATCTGGAAAATACAGAGCGGGATTCCCTATGAACGTGTCAATCTCTTTTCTTTATATCAGCGTCAGCCTTATCCAAGTTTCATCAGCACTGGTAGCCGCCCCCAGGTTACACCAGCGCCAACAGCCGCACCCAGGTGCCGCTGGCCCCCTTCACCGCCGGAAAGGTGCCCACGGTGGTGCAGCGGGTGCTGCCGATCTCATCCAGATGGCATAGATTCTCCATAATGTAGACCCCATTGCTCATCAGCTTCTTGTGGCACTCGGTGTCCGCACCGTCCACGCTGATACTCTCCATGCCCACAAAGCGGACCTTTTTCTCCACAAAGTACTCGGCAGCGGACAGATCCAGGCGGATATAGCCCTTGTCAATGTAGGCGGCGTTGCCGCCCTCCCATTTGTCCGCGTGGCCAGTGTGGAGCAGCACCGCATCGCCTTCCTGGATGGGGCCGTTCTCTTTCTCCCAGGCCTCTATATCCGCCCGGGTGATGGCATAGTCGTACTCCGGTACCTGAAGGGTGATGACGCTGGCCGGGCCAATGAGGACCGTGGGGTCCACGGTCTCCATGGAGCCCCACTTATTGCACACATGGAACGGAGAGTCCATGTGGGTGCCAGTGTGAGGGCAGTAGGAGATGACCTCCAGGTTGTGGATCTGGACCCCATTGCCCACCCGGGAGAAGAAGGAGAGCTCCGGCAGCTTCAGGGCCGGGTCCACCGGCATGTTGGGCTCGTGTACGTGGCTCAGGTCAATCCATTTGATTCCTTTTAACTCGATCATGGTAAATTCCTCCATTCGGACAGGTTGATTCCGAAAAATGATTCTTAAATTTTGATTCCTAAAACAGGCTTTGCCAGTTCCCTTGTCTGCCTTTTATTTCTCCAGCTCCTCCGCCGGATCCCCTGCAGGCTCCTTGAAGCCCAGCACCATGCCCACGGCAAAGCTGACTGCCAGGGCGATCAGCCCGGTGATAATGGCGTGCACCAGGTTCATGCCGTTATCCACATCCATGAAGATCAGAATCGAGGCGGCAGCCGGAGGCACAAAGGAGAAGGCCTTGATGGTTACAATGCCGGCGTAGAGGCCTGCGGCGGCGCTGCCGATGACAGCGGCCACCATGGGGCGTTTATAGTTGAAGTTGGAGAAGGTGGAGGGCTCGCTGGTGCCGCTGATGACGGCGGTAAAGCCCATGGCAAAGCATTCTTCCTTGCGCTTCTTGTTCTTGGCCCGCACGGCGGTGGCCAGGCAGGCGCCTCCCTGGGACACGTTGACACACAGCAGGGAGATGATGCAGAGAGCCTCAAAGCCCTCGGAGCCTACGGTGGAGATGGCGTCCAGAATCAGCGGCCACTGGAGTCCGCACATGTTCAGGAACGGGAAGATTACCGCGAAGATTATTTCAGCCAGTACATGGCTGGCGGAGGAAATCCACATGACGAAGGAGCGGATCAGCTCCGCAATGCTGTTGCCCAGCGGCCCAATGACCAGAATGGCCAGCAGGGAGGAGATCAACAGCGTCAGCATGTTGCCGAAGAAGTTGAACAGGCTGTCCGGAAAAGCGCGCTTCAGCGCGTGGTACAGCAGCCCCATGACCCACACCAGCAGGATAATGGGCAGCACGCTGTAGCTGTAGGTGACCTCCGCAATCTGGATGCCGAAGATGCTTACGGCACCGGCGGAAAACAGGTTCAGAAAGTCGGGGGCAAACATAATGCCCACCGCCGCCACCGGCAGCAGCGTCGGCAGCTTAAAGTACACCGCCGCGGAAGCGGCCACCTCAAAGGGCAGGAAATAGTAGGGGGCATCGCCGATGGTGTTGAGAATGGTGTAGGTCTGGCTGTCCTGGGACAGGATCCCAACCAGGTTCAGGAGAATCACCAGAACCTTGATCAGGCCGCCGGCCATGATCATGGGGATCACCGGGACCATACACTCCTGAATGGCGTTTAAAATTCCTTGGACAATCCGTATGGGAAGGCTGGTTTGTTTTGCGGTTGCTTGTGTCATCCGTTTGCATTCCTTTCTGCACTTTATTTTACCAAAGTGGCAGCAGCGCTCCCCCGGGCCCCTGGGGAGAGGCTACCACGAAAGGTCGTTTTCCAGATAATACGACGCATTTTCCCGGGTGATGGGAACCGTGGGCGTATAGTAGTTGGCCTCCAGCGCCTGGCCGTCCAGGTACTGGCACAGCAGAGAGAGCCCGTCCAGGATCATGGAGGGATGCTGCAGCACCGTGCCGTGGATGCCGCCCTGCTCAATGAGCTCCAGGGTGGTGGACTGGCCGTCTATGCCCACCACCACAATCTGGCCGGCCAGGCCGGCCGCCTCTAGGGCTTGCCAGCACCCTTCGGCCATATTGTCATTCTGGCAGATCACCCCGTCAATCTCCGGGTAAATCTGCAGACAGTCTTCCATTACACTGCGGGCATTCTCCACGGTGAATTCGCCGTCAAAGGTGTCCAGCAGATGGATCCGGGAATTTCCGGCCAGCACGTCGGAGATTCCCTGCCCCCGGTCAATGGTGCCGGAGGCGTCCGGAATGCCGCTGAGCTGGATGACGTTCCACTGCTCCTTTTCCGGAAAGGTCTCTTCCAGGATCTCCAGCAGCAGCTGGGTGGCATCCTGCCCCATGGCGTAGTGGTCCGCGCCCACAAAGCTGATCACCTGGGCGGTGGAGGAAGATGAGATCCGGTTGTCCACCGTGATCACCGGTACGCCTTTTTCGTTGGCGTACTCCACTGCGGGCAGGCAGCCCTCCGTGGAGCCAGGGACCAGGACAATCCCGTCCACCGGGCTGTCCACCATCTCCAGAATATCCTGGTTCTGCTGTTCGGTGCTGCCCTCCGCGTCATAGATGCGGATTTCCAGCTCTGGGCTACCCTCTCCGCAGGCCTGTTCCACCAGCTCCTTCATGGTTTTCCGATATACCAGCTGGGTGGTGGGCAGGCTGACGCCAATGACCCGCTCCGGCTCCTCAGCCCGCTCCTCCGCAACCTCTTCCTTCCGGCAGCCGGAGAGGAGAGAGGCTAGGAACAGAAACGTTAGAAAGAAAAATTTGATCCGATTCATATTGACTTCCTATCAACTTCTTTCAAACTGCTATAATTATATCGTGTTGCTCCAGTGAAAAAAACAGTCTATTTTTTCTTTTAGTCCCCTATTTTTACTTCTTTTTGGGGGAAAAGGAGAGCCAGCCGGCGGTTTCCCGGTACTGGCTGGGGGTTTTCTGCTCCAGCTTTTTGAACACCTTCAGGAAATGCTTGAAATTGGGATACCCCACCTGGTCCGCCACCTCATAGACCTTGTACCGGGGGTCTGTCAACAGCTCTTTGGCCCGCTGGACCCGCACCCACTGGATATAGTCCACAAAGCTCATGCCCTCGGATTCGGTGAAAATCCGGGACAGGTAGGAGGGGTTCAAGTAGACCAGGCTGGCCACCGTGTCCAGGGACAGCTTTTCCATGTAGTGGGCCTGGATATACTCCTTGGCCTGCTGGACAATGGCCCTCTTGCGGCCGCCTCCCAGGGCGGGCTCCTCTGCCGGGGCGCCGGGGCTTTCCTGGCCCTGGGCTGCGGGCTGGCCCCGGCGCAGCAGCTGCCGCTCCTCAATCCGGGTCAGGCACCGGGTCACCGCCTCAAACAGGGCGTCCGCCGACGCTGGCTTCAGCAGGTATTCCACCACCCGGCCGCTGGAGAGCATTTTGCGGGCCGCCTCAAAATCGCTGTAGCCGCTGAGGCCCACCACGGAAATTTCGGTCTTGCTCTGGCAGATCTGCTCCAGCAGCTCCACCCCGTCCATCCCGGGCATCTGGATATCCAGGATCATCAGGTCCGGATGCTTTTCCTGGATGATCTGCCAGGCCTCCAGGCCGTTCTGGGCCTCGTACAGGGTGGTAATGTCCAGCCGCTCCCACTCAATCTGCCGCAGCACATAGCTGCGGGCCGTGGACTCATCGTCCACCACCAGCATGGAATAGGTATGCTTCATTTCGGTCTCCTTTCTTCGGTTTGCCCCCTTTCCAGGGGCACCTCCAGGGTTACGGTGGTTCCCTGCCCCACCGTGCTTTCAATCTGTATCTCGTACGTCGGCCCATAGGTGAGCCGAATCTGTTCCTGAATGTTCCGCAGGGCGTACCCCTTGCCGTGGATCCGGTCAAAGGAGTTCATCTCCGCCGTCACCTCCCGGCACTGCTCCGGAGACATGCCCACGCCGTCATCCTTCACCACAAAGCGGAGCCGTTCCCCCTCCCGGGCAAAGGAGATTTCCAGCAGATGGCTGCCCAGCTTCTTTTCAAAGCCGTGGACAATGGCATTCTCAATAATGGGCTGGTAGAGGTATTTCAGGGAGACATACCGCTCCATCTCCGGGAAGGTTTCCAGGCGGCATTCCAGGGACTGGCCGTAGCGCAGCTGCTGGATCTGCAGGTAGGACTGGATCAGCTCCAGGATCTCCAGAAGAGGGATTTTCTCCTGGCCGCTGGAAAGGTTCAGCCGGAAGTACCGGGACAGCAGCAGGATCATGGCGGCAGAGGTAGGCGCCTGCTCCTGGCTGGCCTGGCAGTAGATGGTGTTCAGCGTATTGTAGAGAAAGTGCTCGTCCATCTGGGACTGAAGGGCGGAAAGCTGGGCCTGCTTGCGAAGCAGCTGCTGGACGTAGACGTCATTGATCAGCTTCCGGAGCCGGACAATCATGTGGTCGTAGACCCGGAGAATGGCGCCGATCTCGTTTTCCGTCCCGTAGTGGTCCAGGGTTTCCAGCTGGCCCTTCTCCATCCGTTCCATTTTCACCTGCAGGCGCTGCAGGGGCCGGATGACCAGGCGGAAGAGGAGCAGGCAGCCCAAGAGTGCGCTGGCGGCGCCGGAGAGGGTCAGCACCAGCAGATACCCCCAGCCGCCCGCCTCTCCCAGTACCTGCTCCCTGGGCACGGCGCACAGCAGCTTCCAGCCGTTTTCCAGGGAATTGTAGTGGGCCACCAGCCAATCCCCGTCCGCCGTAAAGTAGGTGCCGGCGTTTTCCTGCTCCTGGTAGGCCTGGGAGAAAATAGCGGAGGCGGCCAGGCTGCCGTCCTGCACCTCCCCGGGGACCGTGCAGCTGAGTACCCGGCCCTGGTAGGTGGTGATGGCGCTTATCCACCCGTCCTCCTCCCACAGGGAGGAGACGGCGCTGGTAAAGTGCCCGGTATCCATCCGGCAGGCCAGGGCGCCCAGCAGGCTCCCCTCCGAAGAGTAGAGGGGCCGCCAGTAGACAATCTCCTGGCTGTCCGGGCCGGTCCCGGGAAAGAAGGTCCAGGTGGCCTGCCCCCGGGTTCCTTCCTGATAAAACTGGAGCAGCTGCCGGCCGGTTTCCTCGGCCACCGCAAGCTGCTTTTGATCCGGCTGGGAGGTGAGGATGGTGTCCGCCCCCTCCCGGATCAGATATATGGCGCTGATGCTGCCGCAGGGCCAGGCAGACTGCCCCAGCTGCAGGGTGAGCTGGCTGCGCAGCTGGGTCCCGCTGGCAGAACCATACGTCTCCGCCAGAGCCAGAAAGGAATCCAGGGCGGACAGCTCACCGGCGCATTCCTCCACCTCCTGCATGGTATTCTGGAGGAGAAGGGCCGTTTCCCGCAGACGCTCCAGGGTGTCCCGCTGGGCGTCCTGGATCCGGGTCTGCCGGGAGACCTGCCGGTCGCGGATGCCAAAGGCAATGGTGGGAATCAGCGTGACCAGCAGCAGGATCATGGGAATCAGAATGGGAATTCGTTTATACCAGGGAATGGTCTTCATAATAATCACCTGCGTTCCGTTTTGTCTGCTTTGCTTTTATCTGCAGCATTTCTTTCTTAATCATGGGAAATTCTTTCCGGATTGTCAAGGGAAAATACCCTCTCCGATGTTCCGGAACACCGGAGAAATGAAAAACGGAAAAGAGGAGAATTGTGTCAAAAAAACGCATTCGCTTGCATTTTGCCGGAAAATAGTGTAGGATGCTATATACAGAGAAGCAAAGGACACAGAAGGCAAACACCCACCGGGTGTAACGGGATGCCGTGGGAAACACGGCAATTGTGCAAGGAGGCGGCTCTATGCGGTATGAAAGCTGGATTGTGGGACATACGGTGGAACTTCCGGAGATGCTGGCCGGCAGGGAGCGGCGGGCGGCTACCCAGCGCCGGCTTCTGGACATTTATCAGAAGACGCTGGTTTGTTTTACCCTGAACATAGCGGGGCCGGTGAAGGTATTCCCCCTGGCGGAGGATGCGTTTACGCTGGGGAGAAACCGCATAGAGGCGGCGCTGCGCGCCCGGGGCGTGAGGGTGGCGGAGACCCAGGTGCTCTTTTACCCCTATGGGGCGGAAGCCTACTGGGTGGTTAACGGAGATGCCCTGGCGGTGAAGCGGATCCTCACCCAGGTGGAGGAGAGCTCCTCCCTGGGGCGGCTGTTTGACATTGACGTGCTGACGGCCGATGGGATCAAGGTATCCCGCCGGGATATTGGCTATCCGCTGCGGACCTGCCTGATCTGCGGCGAGCCGGCATCGGACTGTGCCGGCGGCCGGGTGCACTCGGTGGCGGAGCTGCAGCAGAAGACCGTGGAGATCATTGGGGAGGAGATCCGCCGGGTGGGGCTGTCCCCCCATACGGTGGGGCGCCTCTGCCGCATGGCCATGCTGTGGGAGGTGTACACCACGCCCAAGCCGGGGCTGGTGGACCGGAACAACACCGGCTCCCACCGGGATATGGATGTGGAACTGTTTGAGAAGAGCAGCCGGGCCTTGGAGGGCTATTTTGCGGCCTGCACGGAGGTGGGGGAGGAAAAGCACGGCCTGGAGCCCTATTCCCTGTTGAAATATCTGCGCCCCCTGGGCAGGGATGCGGAGCAGGTGATGCTGGAGACCACCGGCGGTGTCAACACCCACAAAGGGATGATCTTTTCCTTGGGAATCCTCTGCGGGGCCCTGGGGCAGTTTCTGGGGGATCACCGGAAAACCAACGTGGAGGGCCTCTGCTGCCGGGCCGGGACCGTGGCCATGCCGGCTTTGCAGCGGGACTTAAAAGGCCTGGAAGGCCGGGAGGAGCTGACGGCGGGAGAGCGGCAGTACCTGGCCTACGGGATCTCCGGCATCCGAGGGGAGGCGGCCAGCGGATTCCTTTCGGTGCAGCGGTACGCCCTTCCGGTGCTGCGGCGGGAGCTGGCAGCAGGGGCGGACCTGTCCCGGGCCGGTTCCCTGGCGCTGCTGTCCCTGATTGCTCATGTGACGGATACCAATATGATCGCCCGGTCCAGCCGGGAGGTGCACCGGGAGCTGCAGGAAAAGGTGGCGGCGCTGCTGTCCGGGCCGGAGGCCCCCTCGGAGGAGGCCATCCGGGAGCTGGATCAGGAATTCATTGCCCGGAATGTCAGCCCCGGCGGCTGTGCGGACCTGCTGGCCCTGGCCTACTTCCTCCTTTTCTGGGAGGAACTGGTGGCCGGCTGATCCCCCATACAGTGGATCAGCATATCCCCCAATGCCAGGGCCGCCCGGGAGCGGTAGGAGGCAGGGGGATAGATCAGCCCAAGCTCCAGAATGATTCCCCGGGGCGCCAGGGAAAGGTAGGCGGTGGCCGGCCGGCTTTCGGCGCAGGAACGGTAGGTAAAGGCCAGGCCCAACCCTTCCCGGGCCAGGGCTGCCGCAAAGGCAGCGGTCATATTGGTGTTCCGGGCCAGAGGCTCCAGGCCCGCCTCCTTAAACTGGCGGCAGCCTGATTTTAGGTTCCTGCTCCACGGAGGAAGAGCGGAGCGCCATGTTCCCCCGGCTGCTGTTCCTGGCAGTGCCGGTGAGCGTGCTGTCCGCCACGGTGTTTAATACGGTGATGTCCTTTGTGCTGTAAAGCACAGTATGGGCGATTCCTCTGAGCCAGGGGAGACAGGGAAGTTTTGCCTTGTCTCCCCTGGCATTCTTTGGTATAATAGCCCCAGAGCCCGCTCCCCGGAGTGAACGGCCAAAGAAGGAGAATGCAAGGTTTATGCAGGAAGAGTTAAAATTTGCGGTCCTTATTGACGCAGACAATGTTTCAT
>CAZSAF010000011.1:0-28615 GCA_964604605.1 uncultured Lachnospiraceae bacterium | reverse complement strand
AGGCCCTGCGGGAGCTGTCCGGCCGTCTGGAGGAGATGCCGGCGGAGGAGGGCTTCCCTGCCTACCTGGCCTCCCGGCTGTCCGCCTTCTATGAGCGGGCCGGGGATGTGCAGAACCTCAACGGCACCGAGGGCTCCGTGTCCATCATCGGCGCTGTATCCCCCCAGGGCGGCGACTTTTCCGAGCCGGTGACCCAGAACACCAAGCGGTTTGTCCGCTGCTTCTGGGCGCTGGACAAATCCCTGGCTTATGCCCGGCACTTCCCGGCCATCCAGTGGCTGAACAGCTACAGCGAGTACCTGGGAGACCTGGCTTTTTGGTATAAGGAGAACGTCTCCTCCCGGTTTGTGGATGACCGGAACCAGCTGCTGGCCATCCTCAACAAGGAGAGCAGCCTCATGGAGATTGTGAAGCTCATCGGCAGCGATGTGCTGCCGGACGACCAGAAGCTGAACCTGGAGATTGCCCGGGTGGTGCGGCTGGGCTTCCTGCAGCAGAATGCCTTCCACCCGGAGGATACCTGTGTGCCCATGCAGAAGCAGTTCCAGATGATGGAGATCATTCTGTACCTGAACCAGAAATGCAAGGAGCTGGTGGCCATGGGGATGCCCGTCTCGGTGTTAAAGAGCGAGGATATTTTTGAGAAGATTATCTCCATCAAGTATGACGTACCCAATGACAAGCCGGAGATGTTTGAGGAGTACCGGAAGCAGGTGGATGCGTTTTACGCTGCTGTTCTGAAGAAGAACGCGTAGGAGGGAAGAAATATGCCCATTGAATATTTGGGACTCAGTGAAATCAACGGACCTCTGGTGGTTCTGGAGGATGTGAAGGACGCGGCTTACGATGAGATTGTGGAGTTCCGCATGGACGGAGGCAAGCGGAAGCTGGGCCGGATCATGGAAGTCTATGAGGACAAGGCGGTGATCCAGGTGTTTGAGGGGACGGAGAACATGTCCCTGCAGAACACCCACACCCGGCTCACCGGCCGGCCCATGGAGGTGGATCTGTCCCCGGAGATCCTGGGGCGGACCTTCAACGGCATTGGCCAGGTGATTGACGGCCTGGGGCCCATTGCCCCGGAGGTGCGGCTGGATGTCAACGGATTGCCCTTGAACCCGGTGACCCGGGAGTATCCCCGGAACTATATCCGCACCGGCATTTCCGCCATTGACGGCCTGACCACCCTGATCCGGGGCCAGAAGCTGCCCATCTTTTCCGGGGACGGCCTGCCCCATGACCAGCTGGCGGCCCAGATTGTCCAGCAGGCCTCCCTGGGCGGGGACGGCGATGAAAAGTTTGCCATTGTCTTTGCGGCCATGGGTGTCAAATACGATGTGGCGGAATTTTTCCGCCGGACCTTTGAGGAGAGCGGCGTCTCCGACCACGTGGTTATGTACCTGAACCTGGCCAACGACCCGGTGGTGGAGCGGCTGATCACCCCCAAGGTGGCCCTGACCGCCGCCGAGTACCTGGCCTTTGAGAAGGGAATGCACATCCTGGTGATCCTCACGGACATCACCTCCTTTGCCGAGGCTATGCGGGAGGTTTCCTCCTCCAAAGGAGAGATCCCTTCCCGGAAGGGCTATCCCGGCTACCTGTACAGTGAGCTGGCCACCCTCTATGAGCGGGCCGGCATTGTCCGGGGGGTGGACGGCTCCGTGACCCAGCTGCCCATTCTGACCATGCCGGGGGATGACATCACCCATCCCATCCCGGATCTGACCGGCTACATTACCGAGGGGCAGATTGTGCTGGACCGGTCCCTCCACGGCCAGGCCATCTATCCGCCCATCAACGTGCTGCCCTCCCTGTCCCGTCTGATGAAGGACGGCATTGGCGCCGGCTACACCCGGGAGGACCACCAGGACGTGGCCAACCAGCTGTTCTCCTGCTATGCCAAGGTGGGGGACGCCCGGGCCCTGGCTTCGGTCATCGGAGAGGATGAGCTGTCTCCCCTGGACAAGAAATATCTGGAGTTCGGCAATGCCTTTGAGCACCGGTTTGTGGGCCAGGGGCCCACGGAGAACCGGACCATAGAGGAGACCCTGGATCTGGGCTGGGAGCTGCTGCGGATGCTGCCCCGGGAGGAGCTGGACCGGATTGACACCAAGATTTTGGACAAATACTATGCGCCGGCGGCGGATTCTGCGGCGGAACCGGCGGCCACCGGTAAGGAGTAAAGGGGGAAGCGTATGGAACCGAATACTTTTCCCACCAAAGGGAATCTGATTCTGGCCAAGAATTCCCTGGCCCTTTCCCGCCAGGGATATGAGCTGATGGATAAAAAGCGGAATATCCTGATCCGGGAGCTGATGGAGCTGATTGACCAGGCCAAGGACATCCAGTCCCAGATTGATGTGACCTTCCGCACCGCCTACGAGGCGCTGCAGAAGGCCAACATGGTCCTGGGCATCAACTTCATCCAGCAGATCTCCTTCACCGTTCCGGTGGAAGATTCCATCCGGGTGAAGACCCGCAGCGTCATGGGCACGGAGATCCCGCTGGTGGAGGCCAGCCCCACCACCAACCGCCCCACCTACGCCTACTACAGCACCAAGGCGGTGCTGGATGAGGCCAAGGAGGACTTTGAGAAGGTGAAGGAGCTGACCATCCGCCTGTCCATGATTGAGAACGCCGCCTACCGGCTGGCGGTGAGCATTAAGAAGACCCAGAAACGGGCCAATGCATTAAAGAATATCACCATTCCCAGGTATGAGCAGCTGACCAAGGACATCTCCAACGCTCTGGAGGAGCGGGAGCGGGAGGAGTTTACCCGGCTGAAGGTAATCAAGAGAATGAAATCCACCGGATGACCGGCGCCTTGGCTTTGGAAGGCCCTCCGGTGGATTTTTGACGTTTTTTTGACGGCAGCAGTCTTATAATCAAGGTATCCTGGGGCTTGCGGGCCCTAAAAAGAGGCAGGAGGAACCAAGATGGACCGGATTATGGAGTGTGTGCCCAATTTCAGCGAGGGCAGGGACCTGGAAAAGGTGGAGAAGATTGTGGACTGTTTCCGGGGGAAGGAAGGGGTCAAGCTGCTGGACTATACCTCGGACAAGGACCACAACCGCAGCGTGGTGACGGTGATCGGTGAGCCGGAGCCCCTGCGGGATGCCATGGTGGAGGCCATTGGCCGGGCGGTGGAGCTGATTGATATGACCAAGCACCAGGGGCAGCATCCCCGGATGGGCTGTGTAGACGTGATCCCCTTTATCCCCATCCGCAACGTGACCCTGGAGGACGCGGACCGGATTGCCAAGGAGACGGCCCAGACGGCGGCGGAGCGGTTTGGCCAGCCCTTCTTCCTGTATGAGAAGTCGGCCACGGCGCCCCACCGGGAAAACCTGGCCAACGTGCGCAAGGGGCAGTTTGAGGGCATGGCGGAGAAGATGAAGGACCAGGCCCTGTGGAAGCCGGACTTTGGGCCGGAGACCATCCACCCCACCGGCGGCGTCACAGCCATTGGTGCCCGGATGCCCCTGATTGCCTACAACATTAACCTGGATACCCCAAACCTGGAGATTGCCAAAAAGATTGCGGACAAGATCCGCCACGTGCGGGGCGGCTTCCGGTACTGCAAGGCCATGGGGGTGATGCTGGAGGACCGGAACATTGCCCAGGTTTCCATGAACCTGACGGACTTCGCCCACACCTCCGTGTACACGGTGTTTGAGACGGTGCGGATGGAGGCCCGGCGCTACGGCGTCAACGTGCTGGGCAGCGAGATTGTGGGCCTGGTGCCGCTGGCGGCGCTGGTGGACTGCGCCGAATACTATCTGGGGCTGGAAAACTTTGACACAAAGCAGGTGCTGGAGACCCGGCTGTAGGGCAGGAGGACGCGATGGCGAATTTGAAGGATTTGACCGTAGACGGTTTTGTGCAGATTACCTCATCGGAGGAGCCGGCGCCGGGAGGCGGCAGCGTGTCCGCCCTGGCCGGCGCCCTGGCGGCAGCCCTGGCCGAGATGGTGGCCCGGCTCACCGTGGGCCGGGAAAAGTATGCGGCAGTGGAGGCAGAGATGCGGCAGATCCTCCGGGAAGCTGGGGAGATCAAGGAGGAGCTGGTGGCGGCCATCCAAAAGGACAGCAGCTCCTTTGAGCAGTACATGGCGGCCCTGGCCCTTCCCAAAAACACGGAGGAGGAGAAGGCGGCGCGCCGGGCGGCCATGGAGGAAGGGCTGAAGGCGGCGGCCCAGGTGCCTCTGGGGGTGGCCCGGTCGGCGGCCCGGATCCTGCCCCTGGCCCAGGCGGCGGTGGCCCGGGGCAACGGCAACGCGGTGACGGACGCCCTGGTGGCGGCCATGATGGCCCGGACCGCGGTATTGGGGGCCCTGTTCAATGTGAAGATCAACCTGTCCTCCATCCGGGACGAGGCCTTTGTGCAGCAGCTGGCCCGGGAGGCGGCGGAGCTGGAGCAGGCAGCCCTGGAAGGGGAGCAGGAGATTTTAAAAAGCTCGGAGATCGGGGCGTCCTGCTGCTGGTAGGAGGAAAAAAAGGAGGATTTTGCTTTGCCAGAATCGTTGGTAGAGTGAGATCCTCTTTTTGATGTAAGGCTAATTTTGTACAATGTGTTGATAATGCTTGGTGTTTGCGATAAAATAAAGAAAAAGAAAACGGTGGTGGAAATGGGTATCGAAAAATACATAGACAGTGACGTTTGGGTCAAATACGAGTTTTACAGTTATGGTCATGCTTTGGAAATCCTTTGTAACGCTTTTCCGGAAGAATGGGAAGAACTGCAAACCTGTCTGCGTCAGTTGAAACTTACTTTGTCGGATCTGAAAAAAGCGGGAGGAAACGAATCACCTATCCCCAAAAAATTTGATGATGTTTTATATCCGTTTGGCTGGAGGGAAATTCGAATCAGCGGGGACTTAACGGTCAAAAAATATCCGCGTCAGACTGCGCAAAGACGTGGAAAGTTTGCCAGTGAGCCATACGAAACAGAAGTGATTAAAGGGTATATTGATGGACATAACATTGATTTCTTAAAGAATCGGGTGGCCTTTGATTTGGAGTGGAATAGTAAAGATCAAACCTTTGATCGCGATTTGCTGGCAATGAGAACGTATTTTGACTGCGGATTGATTGATGTGGGAGTTATTGTGACAAGAGCGGAGGAATTGAACGATATATTCCGAAAAGAAATGGATGACAATGGGCAGTCCTTGATGAAAAAATACGGTGCCAGCACTACATGGATGGGAAAGTTAATCCCCCGACTGGATTCGCGCCGTAATGGGGGGTGTCCGGTTTTGGCAGTTGGAATTAGAAAGGAATGTGTAGAAGGATATGGCAGACTTCATGAGTACGGTAAACGATCTGCGGATGTTCACAAAGGGGAAAAAATATAATACCATTTATGCAGATCCGCCGTGGCAATTCCAAAATCGAACAGGCAAAGTTGCGCCAGAACATAAGCGTTTGAATCGCTATGAGACCATGACCATTGATGATATCTGTGCCTTGCCAGTTGAAGAGCTGGCAGGCGAAAAATCACATTTATATTTGTGGGTTCCTAATGCTCTGTTACCGGATGGATTAAGGGTGATGGACGCATGGGGATTTGAATATAAAGGGAATCTGGTCTGGGAAAAGGTGCGTAAGGATGGCGGACCGGACGGACGCGGAGTCGGATTCTATTTTCGGAATGTGACGGAGCTGATTTTGTTTGGTATTAAGAAAAAAAGTGCACCTAATCGAACGCTTCAGCCAGCAAGATCCCAGGTGAATCTGATTCGGGCCATGAAGCGAGAGCATAGCCGCAAGCCGGATGAAATTATTCCCATTATTGAGGCTTGCAGTCAAGGACCGAGGATTGAATTATTTGCCCGGGGAATTCGAAATGGATGGGATATGTGGGGTAACCAAGCAACAGAGGACTATGAGCCAACATGGACTACCTATGCCAATCATACAGTCGCACAGGGAAAATAGGAGGTGCACTCTATGCTGGAGCAGCTGACCGTGCGTTTGTTTGGTTCTCCCACCGTGGAGCAGAACGGGGTGGAGGTCCGGTTCCCTTACAAAAAGGCGGCGGGACTGTTTTACTATCTCTGCGTGAAAAAGAGCGTGACCCGGGAGGAGGCCATTCACCTGCTGTGGGCAGACAGCGGGGAGGCGGCCGGGCGGAAAAGCCTGCGGGAGGCCCTCTATCAGATTAAGAAGGCGGTGGGGGAGGAGATTATGCTCCTCTCCGGCCAGTGGGGCATCCGGCTGAACCCGGATTTCCCCTGCCGGGTGGATGGGGACGGCTTCCCGGAAACGGCGGAGGCGTACCCCGGGGAGTTCCTGGAGCATTTCTATGTGAAGAACTGCTATGAGTTTGAGGAGTGGGCCCAGGAAACCCGGGAAACCTTCCGGAAGCGCTGGCTGGAGAAGGTGCGGGGACAGCTGGATTTGGCAGCGGCGGCGGGGGATGAGGAACGAACGGAACGCTGGGCGGCGGAGCTGCTGCGTCGGGACCCGTACAATGAGGAGCTCTGTGGCCATGCCATGGAGCTTTTTGCGGAACAGGGCCGGTACAACATGGCCATCCAGCTGTACTACGATCTGCGGAAGCAGCTGAAGGAGGAGCTGGAGCTGGAACCGGGGCCGGAGCTGCAGGAGCGGCTGCAGCAGATTCTGCGGGTGCGGGAGGATCGGATGGGCGTCGCCATCCGCCGGGAGGAATATTTCTTCGGCCGCTCCCGGGAGGTGTACCGGATTTACGGCCGGATCCAGGGCCTGCTCCGGGGAGAGCGGCAGCGTTCCCTGGTGATCACCGGGGAGATGGGCGTGGGAAAGACGGCGCTGCTGGAGAGGGTGCGCCGGATGGTCACCTCCCACCGGGCCCTGGTCTGGCGGGCAGCCTGCTATGAGGCGGAGCAAGAATTCTACCTGAAGCCCTGGCAGGATCTGTTCGCCCAGATGGAGGAGCTGGCGGCCCAGGGCCAGATGGATCTGCGCCCCCAGGAGGCCCGGGTATTCCGGGGCTTTATGAGCGGCGGGGAGAGCCTGCCGGTGAGCTGCCAGCGGGTGGAGCAGACCCTGCTGGAGCTGGTGGGCCGGCTGGCCGGTCACCGGAAGATCCTGCTGTTCCTGGACGATATCCAGTGGATGGATGCCATGAGCGCCCAGCTGCTGCAGCGGCTGCTTTTCACCTACGGCGGAACCCAGGTACTGCTGCTGGCGGGGCTGCGGCCCGGCGGGGAGAACCGGTTTGCCGGGACCTTGGAGCTGCTGCGGCGCCGGGAACTGCTGGACATCCTGGAGCTGCCGAACTTTACCCGGGAGGAGACGGAGGCCATTCTCCGCCAGCTGCTGCCGGAGGCAGCCGGCAGCCGGGAACAGGCAGAGGGGATCTACCGGGAAACCGAGGGCAACGCCCTGTTCCTCACGGAGCTGATCCGGGAAATCCGGGAAAAAGGCTTTACCCTGGAAATCCCCCGGAAAACCGCGGAAATTTTGGAAAGCCGCCTGGCCCGGCTGTCCCGGGAGGAAAACCGGGTGCTGGATGCGGTTTCTGTGTTTCCGGAGCGGACGGGCCTGGAGCAGCTGGAGCTTTTGCTGCCGGGCCCCCGCCTGCTGCTGCTGGAACAGCTGGAGGCCCTGGAACGGCAGCATCTTTTGCAGGAGCAGGTGGCCGGCGGGGAGGTGTCCTACGGCTTTTGCCACCGGCTGTACGGGGAGTTTGTGTACCGCCGCCTCTCAGAGGGAAAACGGCGGCTGTGGCACCGGCAGCTGGGGGAGGCCGGTGAGGAGGAGTACCGGAAAACCCACCGCCTGGGACTGCTGCCGCTGCTGGCCTACCACTGGGAGCGGGCCGGGGAACAGCGAAAATTTTATCAGTACCGGCTCCAGTATCTGAAGGAGTTTTATACGGTTCGCAATGAGAATTATCCCATCCTGCGCCAGGAATTTTTCAGCGGGGCCGATGGGCTGGGGGATCCCGGGGGCGTTCAGGTGATGACGGACCTGGCCCGGGAGGTGATCCGCTGGCCGGACTCTTCCCGGGAGAGCAAGTCCCTGAAAATGGAGAGCTACTACATTCTGGGCCGCTACGACATTGCGGTGGGGGAATACCGGGAGGGCACCCGGGCCATGGAAACCTGCCTGCGGCTGGCCGGGGAGCTGGGGAGCCGGGAGTACCAGATCAATGGCTGCAAGCAGATGATTTTTTATGGGATTCAGACCCAGGACTGGGCGGTGATGGAGGAGTATCTGCGCCAGGGCCGGGAGGCCCTCTTTGCCGGGGGCGCGGCGGAGGAGCAGGCGGTGTTTGACCGGCTGGAGGCCCTGTACCTCTGCAGCCTGGGGCGTTTTCAGGAAGCGGAGGAGCGGCTGCGGCGGATCCTCCGCCGCTACGGAGAGCAGCAGGATGGCCGGGAGCGGCACCAGATGGACCGGGCCGCCTGCCTCAACTATCTGGGGGAGATTTACCGGAAGCGGGGGCAGCCGGAGGAGGCCTTTACCTTCTACCGGAAGGCCCTGGAGGAGTGCGGGGAGGATTTCCCCTCCAACGGCATTGGTCAGCTTTGCCGGAACCTGGGAAGGGCGCTGCTGGAGCGGGGAGAGCTGCCGGAGGCGGAGCGGTACCTGCTTCGGGCGGTGGAATGCTTCCGATCCAACGATTACCGGTGGGGCTGGGATCAGGCGGAAGCCTGCCTGTGCCAGCTGCGGCTGTGCCAGGGAAACCGGCCCGCTGCCCGGGAGCATCTCCAGCGGGCCCGGCAGCTGGCGGAGCAGATGCGGACGCCGGAGACTCTGGAGTGGGTGAGACGTCTGGGGGAGCAGCTTTCCCGGTAGGCCGGGGCTTATCTTCCGGCAGGGGAGGGCTTATTTTCCAGAAAAAATGGCCTGTTCACCAGAAAGTAAAAAATAAAGGCAGCGGAGAGAGGTTTTTGACGGTCCTTTGACGTCCAATGGGGTAGGATAAGGTATAGAATGCCGGTGGCAGGCTCTGCCGGCGGAAACCGGCGCCTGCTTGGCAGGCACACCCAGGAAAGGACGGAGAACACATGGAAAAGACCAATCTGAATGCCCAAATCTTTCAGCTGGATGAGATTCCGGCGTATCCAACGTTTGTGGAGGGAATCCGCCGGGCGCCCCGACGGGAGTCCCATCTGAGCCAGTTGGACCGGGAGACGGCCATCCTCAACGCCCTGCGCTACATTCCGGAGGAATACCAGGAGCAGATGGCCAAAGAGTTTGCCCAGGAGCTGGAGGAGCACGGACGGATCTACGGCTACCGGTTCCGGCCGGAGGGGGCCATCCACGGAAAGCCCATTGACCAGTACAAGGGCAAGTGTGTGGAGGGCAAGGCCTTCCAGGTGATGATTGACAACAACCTGGATTTTGACGTGGCCCTGTACCCTTATGAGCTGGTGACCTACGGGGAAACCGGCCAGGTCTGCCAGAACTGGATGCAGTACCGGCTGATCAAAAAGTATTTGGAGGAGCTGACCCAGGAGCAGACGCTGGTGGTCATGTCCGGCCATCCCCTGGGGCTGTTCCGCTCCCACCGGTACGCTCCCCGGGTGATCATCACCAATGGGCTGATGGTGGGCCAGTTTGACAACCAGGCCAGCTTCAACCGGGCGGCGGCCATGGGTGTGGCCAACTACGGCCAGATGACCGCCGGCGGCTGGATGTACATTGGCCCCCAGGGCATTGTCCACGGCACCTTCAACACTCTGCTTAACGCCGGGCGGCTGGTGCTGAGCATCCCCCAGGACCAGGACCTGGCAGGACGGCTGTTTGTCTCAGCCGGGCTGGGGGGCATGAGCGGCGCCCAGGGCAAGGCAGCGGAGATTGCCGGGGCCGTATCCATTATCGCGGAGGTGGACTTTTCCCGGCTGATGACCCGCTATGAGCAGGGCTGGGTCAGCCGGTATACAGCCGACCTGGAAGAGGCCCTTCGCTGGGCCCGGGAGAAGCAGGAGGCCCGGGAGGCCTGCGCCATTGCCTACCACGGCAACGTGGTGGACCTGCTGGAGTTCCTTATTGAAAAGAATGTCCATGTGGATCTGCTGTCCGACCAGACTTCCTGCCATGTGCCCTATGACGGAGGCTACTGCCCCCAGGGCCTGACCTTTGAGGAGCGGACCCGGATGCTGGCGGAGGAGCCGGAGCGGTTCCATGAGCTGGTGGACCAGACCCTGCGCCACCATTATCAGCTGATCTGTACCCTCCACGACCGGGGCACCTATTTCTTTGACTACGGCAACAGCTTCCTGAAGGCGGTGTTTGACGCCGGTGTCCGGGAGGTCTGCAAAAACGGCGTGGATGAGACCGACGGCTTTGTGTTCCCCTCCTACGTGGAGGACATTCTGGGGCCTCAGCTCTTTGACTATGGCTACGGACCGTTCCGCTGGTGCTGCCTGTCCGGCAAGCCGGAGGATCTGGACGCCACGGACCGGGCAGCCATGGAGTGCATTGACCCCAACCGCCGCTACCAGGACCGGGACAACTACGTATGGGTCCGGGATGCCAAGAAGAACAAGCTGGTGGTGGGTACCCAGTGCCGGATCCTGTACCAAGATGCCCTGGGCCGCATGAAGATTGCCCTGAAGTTCAACGAGATGGTGCGGAAGGGGGAGATTGGCCCGGTGATGCTGGGCCGGGACCATCACGATACCGGCGGCACCGATTCGCCTTTCCGGGAAACCTCCAACATCAAGGATGGTTCCAATATTATGGCGGATATGGCCACCCAGTGCTATGCGGGCAACTGCGCCCGGGGCATGAGCCTGGTGGCGCTCCACAACGGCGGCGGCGTTGGGATCGGCAAGGCCATCAACGGCGGCTTTGGCATGGTGCTGGACGGCAGCGAGCGGGTGGACACCATCCTCTCCATGGCCATGCCCTGGGATACCATGGTGGGCGTATCCCGCCGTGCCTGGGCCCGGAATGAGAACGCGGTGGCCACGGTGAAGGAGTACAACGAGCTGTATCGGGAGTCGGACCACATCACGGAGCCGTTTCTGGCGGACCGGGAGATGGTGCGGAAGGTTCTGGAAGAGGCGTAACCGATTCGTAACAAGCGCGTGGCGCTGAAAAACAGAGCATTTGAGACAACCGGGAGGTTTTCCATGACAGTTGGTTTACTGGTGAAAAACATTGGCCTGCTGGCCACCCCCACGGGCCGGGAGGCCCGCCGGGGGGCCCAGCAGGGAGAGATTACTCTTTTACAGGACGCCTACGTGGCGATGGACCCGGAGGGGAACATTTTGGCGGTGGGAACCGGGCCGGTGCCGCCGGAGCTGGCGAAGGCAGAGGAGGTGCTGGATGCCCGGGGAAGCCTGGTGACGCCGGGGCTGGTGGACGCCCACACCCATCTGGTCTTTGGGGGCTGGCGGGAGCATGAGCTGGCCCTGAAGCTCCACGGCGTCCCCTACCTGGACATTCTGGCTCAGGGCGGCGGCATTCTGTCCACGGTGCGGATGACCCGGGCTGCCTCCCGGGAGGAGCTGACGGCGAAGGCAGGGGAGGCCCTTTCCGCCATGCTGGCCCTGGGCACCACCTCCTGTGAGGCCAAAAGCGGTTATGGCCTGAACTGGGAGACGGAGCGGAAGCAGCTGCAGGCGATTCGGGATCTGAACCGCCTGCAGCCGGTGGAGCTGACCCCCACCTTCCTGGGGGCCCATGCCCTGCCGGAGGAGTACCGGGACAACCGGCAGGAGTATGTGCGGCTGGTCTGCCAGGAGATGATTCCCCAGGTGGCGGAGGAAAAGCTGGCCCGGTTCTGCGATGTGTTCTGCGAGACCGGCGTGTTTACGGCGGAGGAGACGGAACAGATTTTGACCGCGGGGCTCCGCCATGGGCTCAAAGCCAAGGTCCATGCGGACGAGATTGACCCCATTGGCGGCTCCCAGCTGGCCGGACAGCTGCCGGCCATCTCCGCGGAGCATCTGATCTGCACGCCGGATGAGGGCATCGCCTCCATGGCGGAGGGCGGCACCGTGGCGGTGCTGCTGCCGGCCACCTCCTTCTACCTGGACAAAGCCTTTGCCCGGGCCCGGGATATGATCACGGCGAAGGTGCCGGTGGCGGTGGCCACGGACTTTAACCCCGGATCCTGTCCCTGCCTGTCGCTGCATACAGCCATGAACCTGGCCTGCTACAAATACCGGATGACCCCGGAGGAGGTGCTCACCGCCGTGACCCTCAACGGGGCGGCGGCCATAGACCGGGCCGGGGAGATCGGCAGCCTGGAGCCGGGCAAGCAGGGGGATCTGGTGATCTGGAACGCTCCCAACCTGGATTTTATCTTCTATCGCTTTGGTGACAACCTGGTGCGGCAGGTGGTGAAGAAGGGACGGAGAGTGGTGGGGTAGTTGCCCTATGGGTAGAGGAACTTCTCAGCAGATAAGAGGGATGAATGAAGTTTTAGAACTGCCTAGTCCTGAAAATGCGTCGATCTGTCACAAGATGTTCCGGAATATTCCGCGAAAACGATTTGATTTTCCGTTCCGTTAAGAGAAACCACGATGACTAAGGTTTTGGACCGGGTTGAGAATCGAGGAATTGAAAAAGGGATTCAGAAATGTATTGCGGAGTCTGTGGCGGAGAAGGCGGCACAGGCGCTCCGGGAGCGGGAATGATGGCAGGAATCATGTTGCAAGATTTTTGAAAAAACCGTAGCAAATCCAGGAGGACCGTGATATAATAATACGAAATTTTAAGCCGCAGGCAGCAGAGAGACGCCGGCGGCTTTCTCATGCCGGAGGCAGCTATGACCGATCTTTTGGTGAAATGGCTTGTAAAAGACTATAAAAATGTGGAGGACAGCCGGGTGCGCACAGCCTATGGGGTGTTGTCCAGCCTGACGGGGATTGTCTGCAATCTGATCCTGTTTGTGGTAAAGCTGGCGGTGGGGGCCGTGCTGCGCAGCATTTCCGTTATATCGGATGCGTTTAATAACCTGTCCGATGCCGCTTCCTCCATCATCAGCTTTGTGGGCGTCAAGCTGGCGGAAAAGCCGGCGGACAAGGAACATCCCTTCGGCCATGGCCGCATTGAGTACATTGCGGCACTGATTGTATCCTTCCTGATTCTGGAGGTGGGCTGGACCTTCCTGAAAAGCTCGGTGGACAAAATCCGGAACCCGGAGGAGCTGAGTTTTAATCTGGTGTCCGTCTGCATCCTGTGCCTGTCCGTGGGGCTGAAGCTGTGGCTGGCTTTCTTTAACCGAAAGCTGGGAACGCGCATTGACTCCTCGGTGATGAAGGCTACTGCAGCGGACTCACTGGGAGATGTGCTGGCCACCGGCGCTACCATTGTTTCGGTTTTGATTTATGGACTGGCCCATATCAATATCGATGGATATATCGGCCTGCTGGTTTCGGTGGTGGTAATGTGGGCTGGCTTCAATATTGCCAAGGAGACTCTGGAACCCTTGATTGGATCTGCCATTGATCCGGAGGTATACGACCGGATCACCCGTTTTGTGGAGAGCTATGACGGGATCATTGGCAGCCATGACCTGATCGTACACAATTATGGCCCCACCCGGAGTATGGCGTCCATTCACGCGGAGGTTCCCAGCAATGTGGACGTGATGGCATCCCATGAGCTGATTGACCGGATTGAGCGGGAGGCCAAGGAAAAACTGGGGCTGTTTCTGGTGATCCACATGGACCCGGTGGAAACGGACAACCCGGAGGTAATCCGGATCCGGGGGCTGGTGGAGGAGGTGTTGCGGCAGCTGGACCCGAACCTGCATTTCCATGATCTGCGGATTGTCCAGGGGCCCAACCGGATTAATGTAATTTTTGACATGGTGGTTTCCTACAGCCTGTCTGCCAAAGAGACGGCGGAGCTGAAGGCGAAAATTCAGCAGCGGGTATCGGAGAAGGACAGCCGGTGCAAGTGTGTGATTACAGTGGATAAGGCATTTGACCGGAGATAGGAGAGATCAAAGAAGACCCCGGAGGGAAGAAAGGTTCTGCTTGGCAGAAGTTCTTTCCTCCGGGGATTTTTATGGGCGTATCAGCTCCGCTTTGCCGCATTTTTCCGCTGATACAGCTCCAGCACCCGGTCCTCAAAATGCACCAGGGAGCCCTTGTTCAGCTGATAATCAAAGGAGATAATTCGGCCGCCCTGTTCCCGGTAGGCTTCCATTAGGGCGGAGGCCCGGGGATAGTCGGCAGTGGAGTAGGCGGGAGGTACCAGCAGTACATCGGTGGAGCGGAGCCCCCGCTCCATCTCCGGAAGGTGTTCCTCCCCCACAAAGGTCTGGAACCGCTCCAGGTTGTCAAAGTTTTCCAGAACCTCCTCCATAATATCCAGGAAGATCTGGCTTCCACTCCACAGGGCAACCCGGTGGTGGGCTGGAATCTTGACGATCTCAATGACACTGTTCAGATCCAGGTCCAGCATCACCTTTACCAGCCGGTCCAGCTGGGAGGGAATGGCAAAGGCCACCTCATCGTAGTGCTTGGAGGTGGTGACCACACAGTCTGCCCCTTCGGTTAAGCCGGGGTCACGGCGGAAGTCGGAGAGTACAATGGTTCGCAGGAGGAGCCCCTTCAGATTGTGCAGCTGCCGGCGGACAGAAGAAAGGCATTCCTCGCAGCAGTCGATCCAGGCCACCTTGACCTGGGCATCCTCGTGGATAAAATCTTCCAGCACCAGCGAGAAAATCTGGCTGCTCTCCAAGGGGGAAAGCCCCATGGACCGCAGCTGTTCCAGGGCATTCTGAAAAATCTCCCGGGCCGCCCTCCGGGATTCCTCCCGGCTGTACTTGGCTACAAAGGAACCACTCCCCTGGATGGTCACAATTCGGCCGGTTTTTTGCAGTTCCCGGTAAGCGGTCTTGATGGTGCCCCGGGAAAGTCCGGTTTCTTCCTCCAGCAGGCGCTCCGTGGGAAGCTTATCCCCAGGCTGCAGGATGCCGGTGCGGATCTGCTCCTCAATCTGGCTGCACAGCTGTTTGTAAGCGGCTGTCTTGCTGTTCTTATCTATGGAAAATGGCATAGCGTTCCTCTCCTTTTTATGCAACATTACTTTATCACGATGACATGGTAATGTCAAGTAAAAATAATGTACCAAAGCGGTAAAAGGATAGATAATTAAACAAAATGGTACATAAAATAATTACCAATTTTGTTGACAATCGTATAAACCAATGCTATGATAAACCCAGAAAACAGATCAAAAATGGCCATAAGGAGAGAAGCGCATGGAAGGGAAAAGCAGAGAGGGAAAGATCATTTTTCCGCGGGAGATCCGGGAGGTCTGCCTGACCGGGCAGGGATTGACCGTGGAACAGACGGTGGCAGTGGCCCGCTTTGGCGCCCGGGTTTCCATCGCCCCAGAGGCGGTGGAGCGAATGGGGGAGTCCCGGAAGCTGGCGGAAAAGATTGTGGAGGAGGATTTTCCGGTTTACAGCATCAACACAGGCTTTGGAGAATTCAGTAAGGTGCGGATTGACCATGGCAGCATTGACCAGCTGCAGAAAAACCTGATTATGAGCCACAGCTGCGCCGTGGGGCAGCCTTTGCGGGAGGAAGTGGTCCGGGCCATGCTTCTGCTGCGGGCCAATGCCCTGTGCAATGGGTTTTCCGGCATCCGGCCGGAGGTGGTGCAGCTGCTGGTGGATATGCTGAATAAGGGCGTGCACCCGGTGGTACCGGAGAAGGGCTCCCTGGGAGCCAGCGGGGATCTGGCACCGCTGGCCCACATGGTGCTGCCTATGCTGGGCATGGGGGAGGCGGTCTGGCAGGGGCAGCGGATGCCCGGCGGGGAGGCCATGGAGAAGGCGGGCCTGCATCCGGTTTCCCTGAAGGCCAAGGAAGGGCTGGCGCTGATCAACGGGACCCAGGCCATGACGGCCATCGGCACCCTGGCCTTCTACGATACCCTGCAGGCGGCCCGGCTGGCGGACATCGCCCTTTCCCTTTCCATGGAGGCGCTGGAGGCGCTGCTCAGCGCCTTTGACCCGCGGGTACATGCGGTCCGCCCCCATCCGGGCCAGGCTCTCACCGCCGCCAACGTGCGCGCCCTTACCGCCGGCAGCTGGATCCTGGAGGCATCCCAGCATCTGCGGGTGCAGGATGCCTACGCCATCCGCTGTGCCGGCCAGGTCCATGGGGCTGTGCGGGATACCCTGGATTTTGTCCGCCGGACCATTGAGGTGGAGCTGAATTCGGTGACGGACAACCCCATTCTCTTTACCGAGCAGGGGGATGTGATCTCCGGCGGCAATTTCCACGGGGAGCCCATGGCCTTTGCCTTTGATTACCTGGGAATCGCCTGTGCCGAGCTGGCCAACATCTCGGAGCGGCGCCTGGAACGGCTGGTAAACCCCAATCTGAGCAATGGGCTGCCGGCCTTCTTGGTGCGGAAGGGAGGGCTCAATTCCGGCTTTATGATCTGCCAGTACAGCGCAGCCTCCATGGTTTCCGAGAATAAGGTGCTGGCCCATCCGGCCAGCGTGGATTCCATCCCCAGCTCTGCCAATCAGGAGGACCATGTGAGCATGGGCACCACGGCGGCCCGAAAGGCAGCGCAGATTGTAGAGAATACCTTGTCCGTGCTGGCCTTTGAGCTGATGGGAGCGGCCCAGGGCCTGGAGCTTCGGGGCGGGGAGTCTTCGCCGGTGTGCCGGAAGGTGCAGGAAAAAATCCGGGAGCGGGTGGCTTTTGTGGAGGAAGACCGGGAAATGCGGAAGGATGTGGAGTCCATGAACCGGCTGGTACGGGACGGCAGCCTGGTGGAGCTGGTGGCGGGTATGGTGCCGGAATTCCAGTAAACCGGCATGCCTGCTGGCGCAGGCGCCACGGATTAGGAAAGCCCACGGATTGCTCCGTTGTACTCCTGCGACTGGGCTTTCATATCATAATTTATAGTTTGTTTATAGAATCATAAGGGAATTGTTAAACACAAAAGACGAAAAATATGCTATGATAAATATGCGATAAGCGAAAGCGATACCTACCTATTATGTTCCTTGACAGGACGACAAGCAAAGAGAGGAAGCCGTTGCGGTTTCCTCTCTTTGCTTGTTCTTGCCAGAAAGCCGGAAAACGTCTATAATGGCGGGGAAACACCCTGCGGGTATAACCGGATGCCGTGAAAGGCGCGGCAAATAGGATATGAGGAGGAGGGGCGGCGGTGAAGCGTATTGCGGTGATTGCGTACAACATGCGGACGGCGGTGTCCTACGGCAAGCAGATTACCTCTCTGCTGGGGGAGGATGCGGTGCAGGTGGACGTCTATGCGCTGGAGCGGGAGATCCCTGCTTCCATTGCGGCGGACGCGGTGCTGCTCTCAGCCCATTTTATCTATTCGTTTCTGGGGACGCGGCTGCGGGACTGCCGCCACGTGCTCATTGCGGATATTACCCTGCCGCTGAAGACGCTGGATGTCCTGCGGGCCCTGCCGGAGGGAAGCCGGGCCATGCTGGTGAACACCACCATGGAGATGGCCATTGAGACCATCAACCAGATCCGAAATGCCGGGATTTACCAGGTGGAGCTGGTGCCGGTCTATCCGGGAATGGAGGAGATTCCGCCGCTGCCCCTGGCGGTGACGCCTGGAGAGCGGGACCTGGTTCCGCCCTCCGCCTCGAAGGTGCTGGATCTGCAGGATCGGGTGCTGTCCGCCCGGACCATCGCAGGGCTGGCGGTGCGGCTGGACTTGACCCAGCGGCTGCAGCGCCGGGAGGTGGAGGAATACTTTCAGGGATTGGTGCGGACCGATTGGGGCGTGGACGGTCTGCTCAGCCAGGTGTACGAGCAGGAGCGGCGGCTGGATTTGCTCCGGCAAAACCTGGAGGAGCTGGAGCAGAGCCAGATCCGGCGGCCGGCGGTGCAGAAGGGCCATGTGGCCCGGCACAGTTTTGACGACATCCTGACTCAAAATCCCCGGATGCAGCAGCTGAAGGATACGGCCCGCCGCATGGCTGCCTCCAACTCGTCCATTGTCATCTACGGCCGCAGCGGCACGGGCAAGGAGCTGTTTGCCCAGTCCATCCACAACGCCTCTCCCCGGCGGGAGGCGCCGTTCATTGCCATCAACTGCGCCTCCATCCCGGAAAACCTGCTGGAAAGTGAGCTGTTCGGCTACAGCGAGGGGGCGTTTACCGGCGCCAAAAAAGGGGGAAAGCGGGGATATTTTGAGCTGGCTCACCGGGGAACCCTGTTCCTGGATGAGATCGGCGAGATGGACCTGGGACTTCAGGCGCGGATCCTGCGGGTTTTGCAGGAAAAGGAGATTACCCGGGTGGGCGGAGACAGCGTGATCCGGGTGGACGTGCGGATCCTCTCTGCCAGCAACAAGCGGCTGCTGGACCTGGTGCGCCAGAACCGGTTCCGGGAAGATTTGTACTACCGTCTCAATGTGCTCTCCCTGGAGATTCCGCCGCTGCGGGAGCGCCGGGAGGATCTTCCGCTGCTGCTGCGGCATTTTCAGGAGCAGCTGGGAGCGGCGTTTTCCCTGACGCCGGCAGCCTGGGCATTTCTGGAGCAATACCCGTGGCCAGGCAATGTCCGGGAACTGGGGAATTTTGTGGAGCGCCTGTCTTATCTGGGGAAGCCGGTGCTGGACCGGGCGGATGTGCAGGCCCAGCTGGATGGGCAGCCGGAGGCAGAGGGGGAAACGGGCCAAGCCGGGGCGGGGGAGAGCGCGCCGTTTTCTCCGCAGGAAGAAGACCCTTCCTCCCCGCTGCTGGAGCATTTCCTGATTCAGGAGAGAGAGGGCCGGGAACTGTATGCGGCCATCCTGTCCCTGCTGCACTATAACCGGGAAAGCGGCGTCCATCAGGGCCGGGGCGGCCTCAGCCGCAGCCTCCGGGAGAAAGGCATTGCCCTCAGCGAGCAGCGGGTGCGCACTTGCCTGCGGGTGCTCAGCCGTTATGGGTTGGTTACCGTTCAGACCGGAAGGCGCGGGACCGAAATCACCGAATTGGGGCAGCAGGCATGGAAAAAACTGATTGAGAAACAGGTTGAATAAAACCAGATTTTAAACCAGATTTTAAACCAAAAGAGAGACCTGAAAAATCCGAAAGACCTTCCTCCAGAAAGGATTTTCGGATTTTTTAGCCTCAAAACACGCTGCCATGGTAAAGCATTCCTGTGAAAGCATGGCGCAGAGAAAAACTGGCATGAATCTTGCTGTTAATAATCCTGATCCGAAAAACCAAGATTGCCATGAGAGGAGAGGATACGGTGCTGTCTTTGGAAGCTGCCCTGGAGCAGGTAAGCCGCGCCCGGCTGGCCGTCCTTCCCACGCCGCTGGAGCCCCTGTCCAACTGGGAGAGGGAGCTGGGGCATCCGGGCATTTACATCAAACGGGATGACATGACGGGCCTGGGGCCGGGTGGAAACAAGCTGAGAAGCCTGGAGTTTCTGGCCGGAGAAGCCCTGGAGCAGGGGGCGGATACCATGATCGCCGCCGGACCGCTGCAGTCCAACCTGTGTACCCTGGCGGCAGCCGCCTGTGCCAGGCTGGGGCTGCGGTGCATTCTGGTGCACAACGGGGAAAAGCCGGAGTGCTTGGAGGGGAATGTGCTGCTGAATCAGCTGTTGGGGGCGGAGTGCCGCTACCTGGGGGCGGTGGATTCCAGCGTCCGGGAACAGGTGGTGGCAGAGTTGAGCCGGGAGCTTTCTGATTCCTGCTGCCCCTATGTAATCCGCAATGGCGCCACCACCGGCCGGGGTGCCCTGGGGTATGTCCAGGCGGTGCCGGAGCTGGAGCGCCAGTTCCGGGAACGGGGGATCCGGCAGGCAACCCTCTTTGCGCCGGGGGGGAACGGAGGCGTGGCCACCGGGCTGATCTACGGCAATGCCCTGCTGGGCTTTCCTTTCCGGGTGGTTATCATCAGTGTGGAGGATGACCGGGAGACGCTGCTTACGCACATCCGCCAGACGCTGCAGGAGGCGGAGGAAGTCCTGGGCCTGCCGTTTCCCGGCAGCCTGGAGGAGGCCTGCGTAGTGGATGACACGTTCCGGGGAGAGGGCTGGGGTGTCAACACGCCGGAGAGCAGCCGGATGGTGGGGGCGTTTGCCCGCCAGGAGGGAATTCTGGTGGAGAACGTGTACAACAGCAAGGTGCTGGTGGGTATGGAGGCCTATATCCGGGAGGGCCGGGTGCCGGGCGCCGCCTGCTATCTGCACACCGGCGGCTTTGGTTCCCTGTTTGCGCAGTTTTAGCCTGGAAACAGTCCTTTGTTGGACTCCATTTGTGAGAGGAGGAAAAAGAAAACGATGAAAGCATTGAAAGCCTTTTTGAAGCTGACGCCGGTGATTCTTCTGGCCGGCCTGCTGCTCAGCGGCGTGGACATTCTGCTGTCCGCCCCGCTGGCTACGGTCTGGGCGGGGGTGCTGGCCTTTGTCCTGGACCGGAAAGCCTATAAGACCATCTATTCTTCGGCCATGGAGAATGCCAAAAACCTCATTGACATTCTGTTCCTGCTGATGATTTCCTTCGCCATGGCGGAGGTCTTTATGGCCAGCGGTGTGGGCGCTTCCATCATTGAGGCGGCCATGGCCATTGGCCTTACCGGGACCACGGTGGCCAGCGCCTCCCTGCTGGTGACGGCTATTTTGTCGGTGGCCACCGGTACCTCCTGGGGGACCTTTGCGGCCTGCGTGCCGGTGTTCCTATGGCTGTCCCACATTGTGGGAGGCTCCCCGCTACTGACGGTGGCGGCCATTGCCGGCGGCTGCTGTTTTGGCGACAATATCGGCCTGATCTCGGATACCACGGTGCTCTCCTCCGGCGTCCACAACGTGGAGGTGGTGGACCGGGTGCGGCACCAGGGTTCCTGGTCCCTGATCTGCCTGGGCGCCGGCTTTATTGTGTTCCTGGTGGTATCCAGCGCCATGGGCCTGGGCGGCACCTCCGGCAGCGCCGCGGAAGCCATTGACGCCATCCCGGCGGACGTGTGGGTGACCCTCAGCGAGGAGAACGCCTCCGCCGTAACCCTGCTGGAGCAGGTGCGCACCGGCGTTCCCATGTACCTGCTGATTCCGCTGGTGGCTGTGGTGATTATGGCCGTGGCCGGGCTGGGCACCGTCATCTGCCTGGGCGCCGGCATCCTGCTGGCCTTCCTGCTGGGGCTGGCGGCGGGGACGCTGGACCTGGCCACTTTTGGAGACCTGGTGTACGCCGGCTTTTCGGATGCCGGATCCTGGACCGTGGCCATGACCCTCTGGACGGCGGCCTTCGGCGGCATTATGTCCAGCATGAACGCCTTTGACCCCATTGTCCGGGGAGTAGCCATTGTGCGCAATGTCCGGCAGCTGCTGTTCTGCAATGCCCTGCTGTCCCTGTTCTGCAATGCGGTGCTGGGCGACTGCACCGGGCAGATTGTGACCATGGGCCCTATTATCAAGGATCTAACGGAGCGAGAGGTGGAGGCTACGCCGGAGCAGATGTACAAGCTGCGGCTGCGCAATTCCACCTACTCCGATGCCTTCGGCACCATCGGCTCCCAGCTGATCCCCTGGCATGGCTATATGATCTACTTTACGGGGCTGGCCGCATCGGTGTATCCGCTGTACGAGTTTACGCCCATTAAGATCATTTCCGCCAACTACTTCAGCATCATTGCCGTGGTGTCCATGCTGGTGCTGACCATCACCGGATGGGACCGGTTCCTGCCGGGCTTCAAGGTCCCCACGGAGAAGGATGGCGTACATCTGCGGTCCCGGGAGGAGCGGGCTGCCCAGGCTCAAAAGTAAGCCAGACAGGGGGATGCCCTGCCGTAACCAAAAGAACCAGAATGTGGCCGCACTGCCGGAGCCTCCGGCGGCGCGGCCATGTTTTTGCCCGTTTCCCAGCGGCCTTCCGGGCCGCCTTTTTTCTTTCTCGGGAAGCCGCTGCCCAGGGGTTTTCAAATGAGAGAAATTCGTTTATAATATGCAAAGGAACGCAAAAGGGAGAGCTTTCGGGCAACAGGAAATTCGCCGTTTGACGATCAAGAAAAGAGGGAAAACACGGCAGGGCAGAACCGTGCCCGGCCGGAAGGAGGCAGAGATGGAAGAACAGGCGATTCAGCTCTTGGAGCAGAAACGGTTCAGTGAGCTGCGGGAGCTGCTGAAAGAAATGGAGCCCTTTGACATTGCCGCCATGCTGGAGGATGTGCCGGAGGAGCAGCTGCCGCTGATGTTCCGGATTCTACCCAAGGAGCTGGCGGCGGATACATTTGTAGAGATGGACTCGGACATGCAGGAGCTGCTGATTCACAGCTTCAGCGACCGGGAGCTGAAAACCGTGATGGACCAGATCTATCTGGACGATACGGTGGATATTATTGAGGAAATGCCGGCCAACGTGGTGAAGCGGATCCTGCGCCATGCGGAGCCGGAAACCCGTATGCAGATCAACCGGCTCCTCCAGTATCCGGAGGACTCCGCCGGCAGCCTGATGACCATTGAGTTTGTGGACCTGCGGAAGGGCATGACGGTGCAGGACGCCTTCACCCGGATCCGGCGGATTGGGGTCAACAAGGAGACCATCTACACCTGCTATGTGGTGGATCAGAACCGGACGCTGCTGGGGCTGGTCTCGGTGAAGACCCTGCTGCTGTCCAGCTATGAGGATGTCATCGAGGACATCATGGAGACCAATGTGATTTACGCCACCACCCTGGAGGACCAGGAGGCGGTGGCGGAAACCTTTAAGAAATACGACCTGATGGCGCTGCCGGTGGTGGATATGGAGCACCGGCTGGTGGGGATCATCACCTTCGACGACGTGATGGACGTCATGCAGGAGGAGGCTACCGAGGATATGGAAAAGATGGCCGCCATCATGCCGTCCGACCGGCCCTACATGAAGGTGAGCGTGTGGGAAACCTATAAGAAGCGGATCCCCTGGCTGCTGTTTTTGATGCTGTCCGCCACCTTCACCAGCATGATCCTGACCCATTTTGAAGATGCGCTGGCGGTGGTGCCGGCCCTGACCGTCTTTATCCCCATGCTCATGGGAACCGGCGGCAACGCCGGCGGCCAGACTTCCGTTACCATCATCCGGGGCCTCTCCCTCAATGAGATTGAGTATGAGGACATGCCGGCGGTGATCTGGAAGGAAATCCGGGTGGCCGTCTGCTGCGGCATCACCCTTTCGGTGGTCTGTTTCTTCAAAGTGATTTTCATTGACCGGAAGGATCCTATGACGGCCCTGGTGGTTTCCGTGGCTATCCTGGTCACCGTGTGCGTGGCCAAGCTGGTGGGCTGTATCCTGCCGGTGCTGGCCAAGCTGGTGGGCTTTGACCCGGCGGTAATGGCCAGCCCCTTTATCACCACCATTGTGGACGCGGTATCCCTGCTGATCTATTTTGCCGTGGCGTCCCTGATTTTTGGGTTGTGAGCAACTGCCCCTGGCGGGCTGAAAAAAAGACTTGCACAGACGCCGAATTTCTGCTTGATGGCCTTCCATGAGTTCCCGATTATGGTGGCGGCCGGGTTTATTCTGGAGCTGTTTCTGGTGGGACGGCTGGCTCCCCGGCTGGCAATGCGCCTGGTTGTGCCCGGGCAGGATAAGCCGATTTTTTTCTGATTTTGGCCATCTCTGCTATTACGGTTTGCTTTATGTGCCCGATTATGAGTTTGATTGCGGCGGTGCTGTTTCAGGGAGTCCAGCCGGAGCTGCCGTCCATCTGGCTGCAGATTGCGGTGCGGAATTTTCCCATGGCGCTCTGCTGGCAGATCTTTTACGCCGGACCGCCCGTCAATCATATTGATTTAACCATTCCTTCATCCGCTCCACGTAGCGGTCGTTCTCTTCCACAAAGCACATGTGGCGGCAGGTGCGGAACAGCTCCCACTCTGCGTGGGGAATGTGGTCATACATGTACTTGGCAATGTAAGGCGTGCAGAGGTCGTTGCCGCCGTTGATGACCAGGGCCGGCTCCTGGATGTCCTTCAGCTGCGCCGTGACATCGTAGTCCTTCAGGGTCCCCTGGGGCGTGTACTCGTTGGGGCCCCATCCCACTACGTAGGATTCCCGCCCTTTCCGGGCCGGCCGGCGCAGACACTGGGGGGAATCCTCGGTGACGGGCCCCGCGGCGTGGCGAAGCATATATTCCGCCTCGGCGGCCTGGTAGGCCGGGTCGCTGTAATCGCCGGTTTCCGTGGCTTTCCGGATGGCCTCCTGCATTTCCTGGGGAAGCTCCTGAATCATCCGCTGCTGCTCCAGCCCCCACATCCAGGAGGCCGGCAGGGTGCTGGAGAGGATGATGCTTTGGATTCCCTGGGGATGATCGTTGCAGACGTAGTCCAGGAGCAGCATGCCGCCCCAGGACTGGCCCAGCAGGTGGATCTCCTCCAGCCCCAGATGCTCCCGGAGCTGGATCAGCTCCTGCACCCACGTCTCGGATTTCCAGAGGTCCGGCCGGTTCTCCACGTAAGAGTTCCCGCAGCCGATCTGATCGTACATGACCAGTTCCCGCCCGTCCTCCTCCGCCAGCCGGTCCAGCACCTCAAAATAGTTGTGGGTGGATCCCGGGCCGCCGTGGAGCAGCACAAGCGGCTTCTTGTTTCCTGTCTTCTTGCCGACAATCCGGTAGTAGGTCTGGTAACCGGCAAACGGCATGTACCCTTCTCTGATTTCCACTGAAAAACCTCCTTTGCTTTTTGAACATTATAGCAGATCCGGAATGGTTTGGCCAGGCGTTTTGAAAACCGAATCCAAACCAGTGGTATACGCCGGATCCAGTTGACAGGCACGGTGGGCCATTGTACAATTGCTGTATACCTGTATTACAAGTATACAAGATGAAAAATGGACACAGGAGGGATATATGGAACAGAGAAGCAGAGGGGAACTTCTTTTGTGGGCACAGTTTGACGCGCTGCAGCTGGGCAGCGGATGGGATGAGACGGACATTCGGAAGCCGCAGATCCTGCTGGAGGACACCTATGGGGACAGTCACCCGGGCAGCGTTCACCTGTCCCAGCTGATGGACCAGGTTCAGTTTGGGGTCTATGAGGCCGGCGGGCATCCGGCCCGGTTCCATGCAACGGACATCTGCGATGGCTGTGCCCAGGGGCATGACGGCATGAACCTGGTGCTGGCCTCCCGGGAAGCCCTCTGTGATATGGTGGAGGTCCACGCGGGTTTTGTCTCCTGGGACGGCATGGTTCTCTCCTCGTCCTGTGATAAATCGGTTCCGGCCCATCTGAAGGCGGCGGCGCGGGTGGACATTCCCACCATCTTCCTGCCGGGGGGAAGCATGCGGCCGGGCCCCCGGCAGACTACCTCCCTGGTGGCAGGGGATATCTCCCTCCGGCAGAAGCGGAAGGGCGCGGTGACGGAGGAGGAAGTGCGGGATTATAAGCTTACCGGCTGCCCTTCCGCCGGTGCCTGTACCTTCCTGGGGACTGCCAGCACCATGCAGTGTATGGCGGAGGCCCTGGGATTGGCTCTGCCGGGAAGCGCCCTGGCGCCGGCCACTATGCGGGACATTCTGGGATACGCCCGCCAGAGCGGACGCCAGATTCTGGAGCTGGTCCGTCAAGGGCTTACCCCGTCCCGGATTCTGACGCCGGCGGCTTTCCGGAATGCCATTGTGGTGCACAGCGCCATCGGCGGATCCACCAATGCAACGCTGCATCTGCCGTCCATTGCCCGGGAGCTGGGGATGGATCTGGAGCCGGAGCTCTTTGATGAGATCAACCATCGGATCCCCCACATCGGCAACATCACCCCCAGCGGGCGGCATCTGACGGAGTCCTTCTGGTTTGCCGGAGGCGTGCCCCGGGTACAGTGGCTGCTGCGGGAGTACCTGGATCTGGACGTGATGACGGTGACCGGAAAGACCCTGGGGGAAAATCTGGAGGAAATCCGGCAGGACCGTTTCTGGGAGCGGGGAGAGGGCTACCTGGCCAATTACGGTTTGCAATGGAAGCAGGTGATCTTTCCCCCGGAGGAGGCGGAGGAGACCGGCTCCCTGGCCATTCTGAAGGGGAACCTGGCCCCGGAGGGCGCGGTGTTCAAGTATTCCGCCTGCGACCGGTCCATGCGCTCCCACAAGGGGATGGCCCGGGTGTTTGACTGCGAGGAGGATGCCTACAGCGCCGTGGTACAGAAACAGGTGCATCCGGGGGAGATTCTGGTGATCCGCTATGAGGGCCCCCGGGGCAGCGGCATGCCGGAAATGCTCATGACAACGGAGGCCATTGTCTGCGATAAGACCCTGAACGGAACGGTATCGCTGGTGACCGACGGGCGGTTTTCCGGCGCCACCCGGGGAGCTGCCATTGGCCATGTCTCCCCGGAGGCGGCTTCCGGAGGACCTCTGGCCTTTCTGGAAACCGGGGATATTCTGGCCTACGATGTGGAAACCCGTTCCCTGAATGTGGTGGGGATTGCCGGGCAGGAGTGCACGCCGGAGGAGGCGGAGGCGGTGCTGGAGCGCCGGAAGGCGGAGAAGGGACTGCGGCCGCAGCCAGAGCGGAAAGGATTGCTGAAGCGCTATACCCAGTCGGCCCTGTCTGCCATGCAGGGCGCCGGGTATTGAGGAAAAATAGGACAAGGAGGAGCAATGGGATGAAGGCAGCATACATGACACCGGCGGTGACGGTTTTGGATCGGGAACGGAAGGTGGATGAGCCGGGGCAGGAGGCTTTGTATGAGCATTTGATCCGGGGCGGTGTGGATGGCATTCTGGTCCTGGGAAGCCTGGGGGAGTTCTTTGCCCTGAATATGGAACAAAAGAAACAACTGATTTCCCTGGCGGCCCGGTGTATCCGGGGCCGGGCCAAGTGGATTGTGGGAACCACCAGCATGGTGTTTTCGGAGATCCTGGAGCTGTCGGACTATGCCCGGGAGGCCGGGGCCGACGCGGTGATGGTAATTCCCCCGTACTATTTTTGCCTGAATCAGGAGAGCATTGAGGAATACTATGACCGGATTGCGGAACATCTGCAGGGGCCGCTGTATCTCTATAATTTCCCGGAGCGGACCGGCTACGGCATTGACCCGGAGACCATTCTGCGGCTTCGCCGGAAGCACCCGAATATAGTCGGGGTAAAGGATACACTGGGCGGCATGGACCACACCCGCCAGGTCATTGAGCTGCTGAAGCCGGAGTTCCCGGATTTTGAGATTTATGCCGGCTTTGATGACAATTTTGCCCACAACGTGCTGGCCGGAGGGGATGGCTGCATTGGCGGCCTGTCCAATGTGGCTCCCGGTCTGTGCCACCGCTGGACAGAGGCATTCCGGACCGGGGATATGGCCACGGCGGCGGAGATCCAGCGGACCGTGGACCGGCTGATGGAGATTTACCGGGTGGGAACCTCCTTTGTGCCGTATATGAAGAAGGCCATCGCCCTGGCAGGGCCGGAGATCCCGGCTTACGCCTCCTTCCCGTTCCCGGAAGTGACCGGGGAGCAGGAGGACAGGCTGCGCCGGATTCTGCGGGAGAATGGCCTTTTGTAACGGAGCGGAAGGAGGCAGAGCGGTGGCAATCCAGAAGATCAACAAGAGCAGTGTCAGCACGCAGGTATTTGAACAGATGAAAGAACAGCTGCTGACCGGCGAGTGGAAGCCGGGGGAAAAGCTGCCTTCGGAGAATGAGCTGGCGGCACTGTTTGGCGTCAGCCGGGTGACGGTGCGCAATGCCCTGCAGAAGCTGGCGGCGCTGGAGCTGGTGGAAACCCGGTTCGGGGAAGGCACCTTTGTCCGGGAGCTCCAGGCCGGGACCTCGTTCCAGCAGCTGGTCCCGTCCGTCTATCTGAACCGAGATTCCTTTGGGGAAGTGATCCAGTTCCGGAAAATCATTGAGGGGCCGGTATGCCGGCTGGCCTGCGAGATGGCAACGGAGGAGGACGTCCGGCGGCTGGAAGCAATCTACCTGGCCATGGAAGCGGCCCGGGATGAACGGAAGGCTTTTGGCCGGCAGGATTTCCGGTTTCACCGGGAATTGGCCAGAATCACCCAGAACTCCATTGTCAACCAGATTTACCATATCATGGGGGATGTGCTGCTGGCGGCCCTGGACCGGATTGTGGAACAGCGGGGCAACCAGGCGGGACTGCATTATCACGGGGAGATTCTGCAGGCAATCCGGGAAAAAGACTGCGCCCGGGCAGAGGAACAGATGGACCGGCACATGGACGAAATGTGCCGGCTGTATCTGAAATAAAAGGAGTGGGCGCCGCCGGAAAAGCAAGGGGTTCCGGCGCCTCCGCCGCTGCAGGCACAAATGGCAATCGAACATTTGTGCTTTTTTGCGTGGATTCTATATACTTTTCCCGCAGGATTTGCTATAATGTGGGGAGCCAAAGGCGCTGTTAAGACCTTTACCATGGCCAACTGTGACTTTTTGTGAGGCAGATTCGCAGTAACGTATATCAAGCGAACTTTTTGTTGGGGACGATTAATGATGGAGAATAATGTATAAGCAGATCTAAAAGTAGTTAATTCTATTTTTATAAAAGGAGTGATTTAATGGCAATCCCTACCAATATAAAAACGTTACTTTCTGGCGATGTTGTTGAGTGGGCGCGAATAGAATTCAAAGAAACATGGGATGCGGAGGCTTCTCTAAAAACCGTCTGTGCATTTGCCAATGATCTTGATAACTGGGGCGGGGGATACATTGTCATTGGCGTAGAAGAAAACAATGGGCGCCCTGTTTACCCTCTTAAGGGAGTACCTGCAGACAAAATAGATTTTTA
>CAZSAF010000010.1:14619-30848 GCA_964604605.1 uncultured Lachnospiraceae bacterium | reverse complement strand
CTGCCGGAGGAAGTTAACCCGGCTGCACAAAGTCTTTGTCCCGGCTGCCGCGCCGGAACCGTTCTGGTGACCTGTCCGTTTATTCCGGAAGAAGGTGCCGGCGGCACAGGCAGGAAAATTCCTCCCGGGGCAAGGTGTACAGAAAGCCCTCCCCCAGCCGTGCCATCTGCACCATGCCGATTCCCACGGCAGCCCCGTGGGTGAGGCCGGTGTAGTGGTGAACCTTCTCCAGGGCGTGGCCCAGGGTGTGGCCGAAATTCAGCAGCGTCCGCTGGCCGTTGTCCCGCTCATCCGCCTCCACCAGCTGTCGCTTGATGTCCACACACTGGAAAAGCAGGCTCTCCGTGAGCCCACCCGGGGAGCCCAGGGAGTCAAAGAGAGGGCGGCTGCGGATGCACCCGTACTTGATCAACTCCCCCATGCCGTCCGCCCCGGCAGCCACCGCGGCCATGGCCAGGGGCTCTACCAGCCAGGCAAGGCCGGAGGCATGGCTGGGGTCCACAATCACCGGCAGGTGGGTGAGCCGCTTGAGGATGGGGACGGCGGAGAGGTCCAGGGTGTTCCGGGTGTAGGTCTCGTAGGTGCGGATGCCCCGCTCGCAGAGGATCACCTGGTCGTTGCCCCCGGCCTTGAGGCCCTGGAAGGCGTAGGGGGAGGTGCGGGGCTTGAAGGCGCCGTCCCCAATCCGCTGGCCTCCGGGCAGGGTGATCACCGTGTCGTCCGGGTGGAATTTCCGGTTGGCCTTTTTGTAGGGCTCCTGGACCCGCTTGACGCTCTCCACAAAATCCTGGGCGGCCAGGTAGTCAACGTCAATGGCGGAGGTGTCTCCAATGAGCCCCAGCACGGTGCATCCGGGCTTCAGTACGATGATCATGTTTGGTTCCTCCTGTGAGATTTTTGTTGAGACAGCCAGAGGCCGGGTACCAAAAGAAAAAGCGGAGCTGTTTCCAGCTCCGCTTCGGGTTTGGCTTCCATTTTCTCTACTGGGTGTTAAGGGAGAAAGGGGTGTTCCCCTGTCTGCCGGAATAGAGAAAGAGAAGGCCTGCCGGTTTGCACGGAGTTTCCACAGCAATTTGCATCCACGCCAAAAGTCCCCGCCGTAAAGAAGCGAGGAAACGTAAAGCGGATAAATCGCGCGGAATACATGGTGTTCATAAAACCGCCTGTGCCGCCCAGCGGCCTTGGCCGGGAAACGCCGCAAATATAGAAAAATGATGGTTGGGGGCCGTGTCGTATAGATCGGGCGTTAGGCTTCAGGCAAGTCAATCTTGGCGCAGTAGATAAAGAAACGCTTGTGGACGCAAGCAGCTTGTAACGATCCGCCCACGTTCAGACACTTTGTTCAGAAGGGGAGTCAGAGGAAGGGGGACGAAGTACGTGATCAATGGCCGTTATGACAAAGAAAAATAATTCCTATTCGACTTATTGAGCGGCGCATACGCGCCACAATCCTTCACTCCCGCACCACCGGAAAGAAAACACGCAAAATGAACCCCTGGCCCCACTGGGATTCCGCCTCCAGGGTCAGGTTCATCTCCCGGCCAATCTCCCGGGCCAGGTAGAGGCCCATGCCGGTGGCCCGCTTCCCGCGGCTGTCGGAGGAGCCGGTGAAGCCCTTTTCAAATACGTAGGGCAGATCGCAGGCCCGCACCCCGGGGCCGTTGTCCCGGATTTCCAGACAAGGGCAATTTTCTTTTGAGATGCCGGCTTCCTTTTGGTTGCCGGCAGCTTTTTGGTTCCCAAGCCCCTCGGGGTCCACGTCCTCCCACCGGAGCCACAGCTGCGGCTCCGGGCTGCTGTACTGGATGGAGTTGCGGAGAATCTGCCCCAAAAGAAACCAGAGCCCCCGGCGGTCCGCACAGACCGAGGTGCCCGGAGGCAGGAGGAGATGAACCTGGAAGCCCTTTTCCTCCAGCAACGGCTGGTAATCCTCCAGCACCTCCTCCACGGCGTCCCGCAGGGGCAGGTGCTCCAACAGATAGTCCTTCCGAGGGCTTTTCAGCCGGGCGTAGAAGAGCATTTGCTCCACGGAATTCTGCAGGTGGCTGCGGATGTAATCCAGCCGGAAGCAAAGGGCGGCGGGCAGCTCTTCCCGCCGATTGTCCAGCACCAGGGTCAGCAGGGAAAGGGGCGTCTTGGCCTCATGGGCCCAGGCCTCCACGTATTCCTGGTACTCCTCCATCTGGGCCCGGAGCTGCCGGCAGGCCTCCTCCCGGCTCTCCAGAGCCTGGCCCAGCTGCCGGACAGAGGCAGACTGGGCGTGGGGCAGAAGACGGCACAGCTGTTCCTCCCGCCGGGAATCCGGCCGTTCCAGAAAATCCCGAAAGGCCTGCTCCCGCTTCCGGCTCTGGCGGATCAGGATGGCGCACAGGAAAAAGAACAGGAACAGGGTGGCCAGCAGAATCACGGCCGCCAGGGACCGGAGGGCCTGGACCTCCGCCAACCACAGCAGCAGGATCAAAAAAGCATCCCAGCCCAGCAGAAGCAGCAGCCAGGGCAGGTAGGGGAGCAGACGGGAAAGATTATGTTTCATGGGCAGCCTCCTCCGGGATCAGCCGGTAGCCCTGGCCACGCACCGGCAGAATCTGCAGCTGCAGCTTCAGGCCGGCCAGGGTCTTTTTCAGCCGGGCCAGGGTTTGGTACCGCCGGGCGGATTTCCGCTGGCCCATGAGGAACTGGACGCCCAGGATGGTGTTGGCCATAATCAGGAAGATCACAGCCAGGTACAGGGTGATGTAGCTGGCGGCCACCATGTAGAACAGCTGGCGCCCCATGTTCTGCAGATAGCTCTCATAGACCAGGCCGGTGGCATCCAGCTCCTGGTTCATGGCGGAGATGGCGGCCATCAGGCTGGTGCCGGAGGCACTGTCTCGGTTCAGGATGCCGTTTACGTACACACTGGCGTCCCCTTGGGTAAAGTACCAGAAGTCCTCATCCGGCAGGATCAGTGCGAAGGACAGGGTGAGGGAACGGTCCGTGACCAGGCTGGTGGTCTGCACTGGGCCGGTGAGGCGGTAGGCGTGTCCATCCAGCAGCGCTTCCGACCGGCTTTCCAGAATGGAATCCATCCACTGCACCCAAACGGAACGGTTAAAATCCCGGTCCATGTACACCGCCGCTTCCCCGGTGGCCAGATCCAGTTGCGGCAGGCCCGCCAAGGACAGCAGCTGGTTGTAGCCGCTGAGGGCGATCAGGTGCGGGAAGGTGGAAGTCTGTAGGTTTTCCCGAAGGACGTCCCGGTCCGGGGAAGCGGGCAGCGCTTCCACTGCCTGGAGTACGGATTCCATCTGAAAGGCGTTGTTGTAATCCTCGGTGGTGTAGATATACCCCACCCGCATGTCAAAGAGGGCAGAGAAGCGGGAATCCAGCCCATACTCCGCCAGGGTGCGGTAAATTTCCCCGGAGCCGCCGTCTTCTGTCCGCGCCCCGTCAAAGGTGTAATCCAGTACGTGGGGCTCCGAATTCCTATAGTGGTGGCAGATGGCTGTGCCGGCGCCAAAACAGCAGAGGGCAGCCAGCAGGAGCAGGGAACAGACGGCCAGGGAACCGGAGCTCCGGATCACCGTCTCCTGGAGCTGCCGGAAGTGGAACACCGCAAGCCGCCGGTGCCGGTTTCCCCGGCGGGCGGCCAGATCCAGGGGAAGCCGAAGCTCCCAGAAGAGCAGGAAGGTACCCAGAAGGCCCAGGCCCAACGTCAGGGCTATGATCGGAATCCGGTCCCAGGCAGAGCCCTGGATGGCCAGGCTGTAGGCGGGGATCAGGCAGAGAAGGCCGGCGGCAAAGGCCAGGCCGTAGAGGGCTGCTGGCTGCTGTTTTTTTGCGCCTTCCGGCTTTTCTGCCAGCAGTTCCCCAATCTCCATGCGGCAGAGTTTCCCGCTGAGAAGCAGGAAGGCGGCCAGCTTAATGGCCAGAAAGCCTATCACCGTCCCTTCCATAGCCGACAGGGAGAAGGTCAGCTGGTGCCCTAATATGCCCAGCCCCACCAGCCGGGAGGTAACCAGGCTGATCAGCTCGGAGAGCAGAATGCCTACCGGCAGGCCCAAGAGCAGGGCGGCGGCGCTGCCCCGCAGATCCTCCGCCAGGAGCAGGCCAAACAGCTGAAGCCGCCGCATGCCCAGCGTCCGGTAGACCCCAAACTCATGGCACCGCCGGTCCAGCTGAAATTTGCTGGCATAGTAGACAAGGAAAAACAGCAGGACCAGGGTAAAAACGTAGAAAACCGGAATCAGCGCCATCAGCCGGTTGACGGCATCGCTCTCCATCTCCGTCAGAAATCGCATCACATCCTGGCGGGACAGGGAGAGGATAATGTAAAAGGCCATAATGGATACCAGAAAAGAGCTGAAAAGCAGGCCAGTTTCCCTGCGGTTCCGGCGGCTGCCCCGGGATACCAGTTTAGAGAACATATTCACTGCCACCTCCCAGCTGGGCCATCACCCGCAGAATTCGCCCGTAAAATTCCTGCCGGGTTTCCTCCGGCACATTACGCCGCAGCTCGTGGACAATCCGGCCATCCTGGATAAACAGAATCCGCTGGCAGTAGCTGGCAGCCCCGGAATCGTGGGTGACCATCAGGATGGTGGCACCCGCCTCCCGGTTGAGACCGGCCAGCTTTTCCATAAGCGCCCGGGCGTTTTTGGAGTCCAGGGCGCCGGTGACCTCCAGGTAATCGGTGAGGCTTTCCAGCCGTTTCCGGCCCTCCGCCTCCGGTACCTTGTGGAGGGAAAGGGGCAGCAGAATGTTTTCCCGTCCGGTGAGATTGTCCAGCAGTTCAAAGTTCTGGAACAGATAGCCGATTTCTTTTCCCCGGTAGTCCGCCAGCGCTGCGTCCTTCAGGGTGTGGATGGGCTGGCCTTTGAGAAAAATGGAGCCGCTGGTGGGCCGGATGACGGCGGCAATACAGTTGAGGAGCGTGGACTTGCCGGAGCCGCTGCTGCCCATAATGCCCCAAAACTCCCCGGGCATTACCTGGCAGGTCACCCCGTTCAGGGCCCGGGTGGGGTTGGCGGGGGTGCCGTAATATTTTTTCAGCGCGTCTATGGTGAGAATGGGTTCCATGTGGTGAGACCTCCTTGCCTTCCGCTATTGTGTGCAGGAACGGCGCCTGGCGCAAACCCCGTGCCTGGAGCAGGTTCCATGCCCGGCGCGGGCCGTTGTCCGGTTCTGGGGAAGGCAGCTTTATCTTACCATAGGCGGCCCGGGATGCCTACTTACAGTGGATGAAAGGATGGCCGGACTTGACAGAGATTCGGAGCCGGAAAGGGTTTGACAAGCAAAAATTCTGCGTTTATACTGTTTCGTGTGAAAAAGGAGGGCTCTCCCATGGAAAAACTTTTTAAGCTGAAAGAAAACGAAACCACAGTGGGACGGGAGGTGGCGGCAGGGCTGACCACGTTCTTTGCCATGGCCTACATTATCGCGGTGAACCCCTCGCTGCTCAGCGAGTCCGGCATGGAATGGGGGGCTGTGTTCCTGGCCACCATTCTCGCCTCCATCATTGGAACCCTGGTGATGGGCCTGGTGGCTAACGTGCCCTACGCCCAGGCGCCGGGCATGGGTCTCAATGCGTTCTTTGTTTATACCGTCTGCTTTACCCTAAAGTTTACCTGGCAGCAGGCGCTGTCCATTGTGTTTCTCTGCGGCCTGTTGAATATTTTGATTACCGTCACCAAAATCCGCAAGTCCATTATCAAATGTATCCCCCGGAGCCTGCAGAACGCCATTGGCGGCGGTATTGGCATTTTTGTGGCCTATCTGGGCCTGTTGAATGTGAAAATCATCTCCTTTGACTCGGGAGTTCCGGCGCTGGCCACCCTGAATCAGCCATCTCTGTGGTTGTTCCTCATTGGGCTGGTCCTGACCATTGTGCTGCTGGTGCTCCAGGTAAAGGGGGCCATTCTCATCGGCATGGTGGTGACAGCGTTGCTGGGCATTCCCCTGGGCGTTACCACCGCGGCGGAATCGGTGAGCTTTGTGGAGGCCTGCCGCCAGCTGCCCACCACTTTCTGCGCCATTTTTACCAGTGAGGGACTGCCTTCCCTGTTTGCGGACCCGGCCCGGATCCCCCTGGCGCTGGTGACCATCTTCTCCTTTAGTGTTTCGGACACCTTTGATACCATTGGCGGCTTCATTGGCACCGGCCGCCAGTCCGGCATTTTCAGCGAGGAGGATGAGCGGGCCATGGAGTCCAGCAGCGGCTTCAAGTCCAAGATGGACAAGGCCCTGTTTGCGGACGCCACCGCCACCTCCATCGGTGCCATTCTGGGTACCTCCAACACCACCACCTACGTGGAGAGCGCTGCTGGGATTGCCGCCGGCGGCCGTACCGGCCTCACCAGTGTGGTGGTGGCCGTCTGCTTTGGCCTCAGCGCCTTTCTGACTACCTTTGTCAGCGCCATCCCCTTTGCGGCCACGGCCCCGGCGCTGGTGGTGGTAGGCGTGATGATGATGTCCGCCTTCCGGGAGATCCAGTGGGAGGATTTTGCGGAGGCGGTGCCCGCCTTCTTCACCGGCATCTTTATGTCCCTGTGCTACAGCATTTCCTACGGGATCGCGGCGGGCTTCATTTTCTACTGCGTGGTCAAAATCTGCAAGCGGGAGGCCCGGGAGATCCACCCGATCCTCTGGGTTTCCACCCTGCTGTTTATTGTGAATTTTGTGATGCTGGCGGTGATTTGAGATAACTCAGGAAGCATCGATAAAGAGCGGCGATAACAAGCGTTGATAATGGAGCGTCGATAAAAATATAGCCGGGAGAAACGGTAAGGGGGAATAAAGCAGAACGGCGAAGAATGCAGAGGGAGAAGGTTTTGGAATATTTGAAAGAACAGGATTCCACAGGGCGTTTTTTTGTTTATCTCCCGGTTGACTTTATCAGGCAGCCATGACAAAATGATCTTGCATACCATTGTCAGGCCTTCGATCGCCTTGGCGTGCGGTCTGACTGCGACGAGTATATCCTTCGGGCATACCGGATACCGTAAAAAGAGTGGCAATGATAGTGGAAAGGAAGATACAAAACATGGAAGAGAAAAAGCTGGCGCGGACCTTGCGCCTTTTGGACGGAACAGAAGTGCCCCGGCTGGGGCAGGGAACCTGGTATCTGGGGGAGGGCCTCAGCCCCCGAATCCAGGAGCGGGACACTCTGCGCCGGGGTGTGGAGCTGGGCATGACGCTGATTGACACGGCGGAGATGTATGGGGACGGCCAGTCGGAAGAGCTGGTGGGGGAGGCCATCCGGGGGCTGGACCGGAGCAAGCTGTTCCTGGTCTCCAAGGTGTATCCCTTCCACGCCGGGCGGGGGCAGCTGGAGCGCAGCCTGGAGGCCAGCCTGCGCCGCCTGGGGACCGACTATCTGGATTTGTACCTGCTCCACTGGAGAGGTTCGGTACCGCTGCGGGAGACTGCGGAGGAGATGGAGCGGCAGGTGCAGCGGGGGAAAATCCGCCGCTGGGGTGTCTCCAACCTGGACCAATCGGACATGGAGGAGCTGATGGAAACCGGCCTGGGGGACCACTGCGTGGCGGACCAGGTGCTGTACCATCTGGGTTCCCGGGGCGTGGAGTATGACCTGCAGGGCTGGCTGGCCCAGCGGGGCATCGCCCTTATGGCCTACTGCCCCCTGGCCCAGGGAGGCAGCCTGCGCCGGGGGCTTTTATCCCACCCGGCAGTGCGGGAGACCGCGCAGCTCCACGGGGTGACGCCCGCCCAGGTGCTGCTGAACTTTGTGCTGCAACGGGAAAACGTGGTGGCCATCCCCAAGGCTTCTACCGCGGCGCATGTGGAGGAAAACGCCGGAGCCCTGGATTTTTGCCTCACGGAGGCAGACTTGCAGCGGCTGGACGGGGCCTTCCCGCCGCCCAGCCGGCCGGTGCCGCTGGATATTGTGTGACGGGCAGATGAACCGAAGGTGGGTGTAACCGGAAACAAGCGTTTCCGGTTACACCCACCTCTTTTATTTTGGCAGGCATTCCTATTTTCCCTCTTCCATTTCTTTCCGCAGGAGCGCGCACAGCTCTTCCATTTTTTCCGGCGTCTCCCGGATTTCCAGATATCCCTTCAGATACTCTTTCCCGGTGCAGGTCAGCAGATGCTGTGCCATGTAAAGCCCTGTGCGGCAGTGTTCCTGGATGCGGGCGATCAGCTCCCAGGCCTCTACCCCCTCGTAATTGTCCTCTGCCGCCGCCTGCACCGGAAAGGTCAGGAACATCCGGCGGTCCATCTTGACCCAGAGCAGCGGCGCCTCCCCCTGGGCCGGAGGCTGATCCAGAATAATGCCCTTTTGCCCGGGTTCCTGGGTGGCCGTATCCCGGAGCCATACGTAGCAGGCCGGGTCATGGATATAGCGGCGCAGCTTGTCCTTCTCCCAGAAATCCCAGGCGGCCACGTAGAAAAAGGGGATTTCTTCCAGGGTGTAGGGGCTCTCCAGAAGCCGGGTCAAGGTATGGAGATGTTCCTGCTGCAGGCAGATTTGCTGGTACATCCGCTGGTATTCTTCGATCTTTTCTATCAGGTGCTGCTGCACAGACTGGAGAAAAGCTTCATGTTCCTTCAAGGGGGCGGTGAGAAAGTCATTGATGCGCTTGACCGGCATACCCAGATTCCGGTAGAACACAATCTCCGCAATTTGCGCCAGATCCATGGAGGAGTAGCTGCGATAGTTGTTCTCCTTCTTGGAAATGCGGAACAGGCCCTTTTCCTCCCAGAACCGGAGGGTAGAGGCTGGAATATTCAGAATTTCTGCGATTTCTCCAATGAAAAAGTTTCTTTTTCCTTCCAAGATTCATACCTCCCGCCAAAATATGCTTCATGAAATTTTTTTTCGATTTTACCATACTTTCCCTTGACATTCAAGTTACTTGATCGTTTATGCTCCTTCTATCAAAGAGCGCGCGATTGTAGAACACCTGCAGGCACAACGGAGTGCTGTGAAAACCACAGCAGGTCGAGGAAAGGAGTCAGCTATGTTACTGAGAAACGGAAATGTACTGTTGTTTGAGGAAAATAGCTTTGTCCGGCGGGACATCCGGGTGGCAAACGGGAAGATCTCGGAGATTGCGGAAGGTCTTTCCCCGCTTCCCGGTGAAGAAGTGGTGGAGGCAGAGGGAAAATTCATTACCCCGGGCATGATTGACGCCCACAGCCATATCTGCATCAGTGAGGAAGGCGGCGGTGAGATTGGGGATGACTGCTGCGACTATTCCGGTACCGCTACGCCGGAGCTGGAGGTGCTGGACGCCCTGTATCCCTTTGACCGGGCAGTGCCGGACTGCGTTCGGGCAGGCGTGACCACCACCTGTGTCTGTCCCGGCAGCGATGCGGTGATCGGCGGCGTGGCCTCGGTGATCCAACTGACCGGACGGGTGGCGGATGAGATGCTGGTGAGCCGGATGGCCGCCATGAAGTGCAGCCTGGGTGAGAATCCCAAGATGGCCAAGTACAATTTCTCCTCCCGGATGGGCGTGGCGTACCAGTTCCGCAAATGCCTGGATGAGGCCCTGGACTACCGGCACCGGAAGGAAGAGGCGGAGAAGTCCGGTGCCTATTTCAAGAAAGAGCGGGGGATGGAGCACATGCTCCTGGCGCCGGAGAAGAAGATGCCGGTCCATGTACATGCCCACCGGTCCGATGATATCTGCACCGCCATCCGCCTGGCCCAGGAGTACGACCTGGATCTGGTGCTGGTGCATGGCACGGACGCCATTCCGGTGGTGGATTACCTGGCCAAGTTCTCCTATCCGGTGATCCTGGGCCCCACCATGAGCTCCCGTTCCAAGACGGAAACTTTGGGCAAGACCTTTGCCACCGCCGGCGTACTGAACCGGGCCGGAATCAAGGTGTGCCTGTGCTCGGATCATGACGTGACGCCCATGTACTTTATGACCACCTACGCAGGGCTGGCAGTGCGCTACGGCATGGAGGAGCTGGAGGCGCTGAAGGCTGTGACGGTGAACGCAGCGGAGATCCTGCGCATAGCGGCCCGCAGGGGCAGCCTGAAGCTGGGCCTGGACGCAGACATTGTGGTCTGGAACGGGCATCCGCTGGACTATCAGACGAAGACGGAGCGGGTTTATATCCAGGGAAAAGCACAGTTTTGATGAGGCTGGTTTTGGATGGATTCCGGAGCTTGGTTTTCTGCGGATCAAAATGGGGAAAGCTGCTGGTAGAAAGGAGAATTTGCGATGGCTGAAAAGAAACGGAAAAAATTTCAAATGCCAGGATCCATGATCCTGTTGTTCTTTGTCCTGATTTTTGTGGCGCTCCTGACCTGGTTTGTGCCGGTTTCAGTTTCCACAACCGATGAAAATGGAGAGCGGATCATTCACTACAATGCGGTTTTTGACGAGGACGGAAATGTGGTGGAAAACGCAGGGCCGCAGCCGGCGGGAATCTGGGATGTTTTTATGGCTCCCGTGAAAGGCTTTACCAACGGCGCGGAGGTTAGCGTCTCCGTTCTGGTTTCCGGCGCCTTTCTGGCAATGCTCAACTATGTGGGAGCCATGGATGCCGGCGTGGGAGCGCTGCTGAAACGGTACAGCGGGAAAAAACTGATGGCACTGCTGATGCTGCTGTTCGCCCTCATGGGCACCATCTACGGGGCCTGGGAGGAGTTCCCGGCGTATGCGCTGGTGCTGATCCCGCTGTGCGTGAAAGCCGGATACGATGTGATGACCGGCATGTTGGTGCTGTTTATGGGCGCTGTCATCGGCAACATGGCCAGCGTGGTGAATCCGTACTCCACCGGCGTGGCAGTGTCGGCCATCAACAATCCGGAGCTCTCCCTGGGCAGCGGAATTTTGATGCGGATCCTCCTGTTTGTGGTGCTCTATGTGGTGGGCACGGTGCTGACGCTGCGGTATGCGGAGAGCGTGCGGAAAGATCCCACTCGCTCGGTTGTGTATGGCCTGGAGGTCAATAACCTGATGGGAGAGTCCGGCCAGGAAATGCCGGAGCTGACCAAAAAGCGGAAATGGTCCTTGTTTATTTTTGCCGTGGTGGTGGTGATCATTGTCATCGGCTACATTCCCTGGGCCTCCATTCCCTGCGGCGATCAGACCATGTATGAGGTGATCAATTATCCGCAGGTCTGGATCATGGAACATGCGCCGGCTCTGGGCCAGTTTCTGGGTTTGGACAGCTTTACCTGGTGGGGCGACTGGTATTTCAACGAGTTTACCTACATGATGCTCTTTGGCAGCGTTCTGGTGGCCCTGGTGAACCGGATTTCCTTGAAGGATTTTGCCCGGGAATTCACCGCCGGCGCCCGCAGCCTGGTGGGCATCACCCTGGTCGTCTCCGTATCCCGCGGTATTGCCCTGATCATGGGCTCCGGAACGGAGGGTATGAGCGTGACGTTTGTGTACTGGATCCGCAGCCTCCTGGCCGGTGTGCCGGTATGGGCCTTTGCGGTTGCCGCTGTGGCCACCTACTGCCTCAGCGCCCTGTTTATCCAGGGAACTTCCAGCACGGCCGGTATTACCATGCCCATTTTGGGAGCGGTGGCCTTTACCCTGTTTGCGGACAGCCACATCGGCTCCTCCGGCGGGCAGATGCTGCTGATTTCCTGCTTTACCCTGGGCCTGAACTTCACCGCCAGCGGCCTGTACCCGGAGGCAACCAAGATGGGTGTGCTGGAGTTGATTCAAGTACCCTATTCCCTCTATATAAAAAGCTCCGTCAAAATCCTGGTGCCCATGCTGATTGCCGGCACCGTGGTGCTGATGATCTCGCCGTATATCGGGCTGGTTTAGCAGGAGCGTTTCCAATGGATGCAATGTGGATGCGCGGCTGGCAGCGGAGCCGGATCTGTCCTATGATGGGAAGGGGACCGTCCGGTTCCAGCTGCAGGACGAGGAAGGGGCGGCCCACCATCACCGGCTCTCCTGCCTCCTTCTCCACCGCCTGCCGGATGCTTCTCCGGTACACCGGTACCAGCAGGGCGCAGGCGCCCATCCAGGCCAGCCCGGAAATCCGCTCGGCGCAGCCGCAGCACATCAAATTTCCGCAGGCCAATCAGCACACTGAGGAGGGCGGAGAGCAGCTGGCTCAGCACGGTGCCCCAGGCGGATGCCAAAGCCGCCGGTGATCCCCTGGATGAAGCAGAGTACCAGATAGATGACGGTGGCAGTGGCTCCCACCGCTGCCAGGGCGTCTGCTCCCAGGGTCTGTCCCACAATCACCGAATCCGCCAGGGTGTAGAACAGCTGGAACAGGTTCCCTCCGATCACGGGAATGGCGTAGATCAGGATGGTGGAAAAGGGTTTCCCAGGGGATTCTGCTGCTGGCAGATGAATCCTACTCCATTGCCCAGATTTCCTATCTGGTGGGGTTCGGCAACCCGGGCCGCTTTTCTGCCGCCTTCTCCCGGCGGATGCACTGCCCCCCCGCCAGTACCGGCAGAGGCAGAAAACAAAACAGGAGTAAGTATAAAAAATCCGGCTTCCCAAAGAAAGCCGGATTTTGCGCATTTTTATACAGATATTGACGGCAAGCGCAACCCTGCCGGGAATCCTTAGAAAGCCAGATCGTCTTCCTCGTCATCCTCGCAGTATTCCATCAGCTCCTGGAAGGCCTGCTCTTCATAAGTCTCCAGCAGACGGTTCAGCTCCTCGCCCCGCTGGGTATCGCCGGCCGCTTCACAGAAACGCACGGCTGCCATAAAGAGCATTTCGTTCTCTTCCGTGCAGAGGGTATCCGGCAGAAGGTGGCGGTTTACCAGAAGCTCCGCCTGGTCCAGCTGTCCGGCCTCTGTCTTGGACAGGATAAGAGCGGAGACAGCCACCGGGTTGTCCGGCTCTTTTTCGTACCATTCTTCACAGAGCGCCAGGGCCTCATCGTCCTTCCCCTGGGCGCGCAGGGCCATGGACAGCTGGACCAGCAGGCTGTCCGGGGCGTCCTCCTTCCAGTCAAAGCGCTCCAGCAGCAGGCGGCAGCACTTTTCCAGCTCCGGATACCGGGAGGCTTCATCCAGTTCGTCCAGATAGTCCTCCATCCATTGGCAGACCATGTGCTCAAAATCCGTATCGTCATCCAGCTGCACCAGCTCCCGGGCAAAGTCCGGGTTCTGGGCCCGGCCCTTCTCCAGGATTTGCAGAAAGACCTGGAAGGCCTGATCCCAATGTTCCATGCTTTCTGTGCCTTTTACCAGATCGTCATAAGCGGAATCGGTCAGCTGGTCGAATTGTTTCCAAAGCGTCTTCATGGTAAATCTCCTTTCTCTGCCGCATGGCTTACGGCAAACGGGTGTCTCCTCTGTTCGCCGCGTATCCCGCGGCAGAAAGGTATGCTCGAAGGGTGTCGGGAAAAATCCAGGTCTATTTTATCACAGGTCGGCGGATGTGTATAGGATTTTCTGCGGGAAAAGAATGGACATGGGGCAAAAAAACTTTTATAATAGAGCTGCGGTTCTTTGTGAGAGGAATTGAGATTGGTAAAGCAAAGGGGGATCACTATGAAACGAAAATGGTTGGCGGCTGCGTGCGCGGTCCTGATTCTCGGCCTGGCCGGCTGCGGCGCCGCCGGGGAGTATATTGTCTGTGGTTCGAGAATACCAGCTCCTACCGCAATCTGTCCACGGGTGATGAGGAAGCCATCTGTGAGGACTGTCTGAAGGATGCTGCCTTTGGCAGCCCGGATGAATGCTCCCTGTGTGGGGATGAGGCAGATGGATTTTACATCAACCTGCTGGAGGTCCCGGTGTTCGTCTGCCAGGACTGCTATGACGAGCTGGACTTCTGATCGGCAGAGAGACAGAGAAACGCGGCAGCCGATGCGCTTGGTTATCCTGGGATAGCCGGGCGTATTGGCTTTGAGAGAGGAGGAACCCCATGAAGTGTTCCCAGTGTAAGAGCGAGCTCCCCAAGGGGGCAAAATTTTGTACCAAATGCGGGGGAAAGGTCCGGCATACCGGCCGAAACATGGCCGTAATCCTTCTGCTGCTGGTTGTGGCGGCAGGGGCGGGCGTCTTTGCCTTCCTACGGCTTCACCCGGATATGCGTACCCGGGAGCACTTCCTGGACATAGCGGAGGAGCTGGAGGGGATTGGTGCGGCCTACACAGATGCAGATGGCTATGTGACGGCGGAGGAGGCGGACACCCTGCTGGCCCAGGTCTATGCCCGCGGAGAGGAGCTCTATGCCGAGGGGCGCATTACGGATCTGGCCTATGAGCCGGGGGACAGCTTTGTCTATATGGAGATTGACGGCTGGCTGGGGTATATCTATGAGGCCCGGATTGCAGAAACCATGTCCGGGGACGGGGCGGAGCGGATTTCCGTGGTGACCCTGGAACCCTTTGCCTCGGAATTTGCCACCAATGTCAGCTACCTGATGAACGGGTTCAACGGGCCGGATGAGGCGGCGGAGGCCATCGCCGGCGTGGACAGCGCCTTTGTGTTTGAGGGCAATTACGATAACTATGACGTGGATGTGGACACGGTCCGGGATACGTTCCGGCCGGACAGCATCATTCTGTGGGAGGGCCACGGCGGCCTGTCCTCCTCCTTCGGCTCTATTCTGAGCCTGGGGGAATTCGCCCCCGACTGGGGGATGATCTCCTGGTATCAGCGGATCCTTCCCTACAAGGAGCTTTTCCAGGACGGGGCGCTGCTGCTGGCGGACACTCACGTCTGCGTCACCCCGGTTTTCTTTGAGGAGTACCTGGAGGAAGGGGCCCTGGAGGGGAGCCTGGTATACCTGAACGCCTGCGAGAGCCTGGCGGATCCCCGGCTGGCCCAAAGCCTGCTGGATCTGGGGGCCCGCTGTGTGGTGGGCAACACCGCGGAGATCTGGATGCCCTACGGGATGGCCATGATGTACGATTTCTTTGAGGGGATGGCCCAGGCGGATGCCGATGGCCAGTATGCCACGGTCACCCAGGCCCTGGCCTACGCCAAGGACGAGGAAGGGGAGTACGACCCGGTTCAGGGAGGCAGTGTGCAGCTGGTGGCGGTGGATGACTTTGCCCTGCCGGATATGCTGGAGCCATACAACCCGGAGGGCAGCACGGTGGCTTCGGAGGAGGAGAGCACAGAGCCGGAAACCGGAGGAGAGACGGAGACGGAAGCCCCGGAAAGCGCCGGCAGCAGCCTTTTCCAGGAGTTGCCGGAGGAGTTTGTCTTTTCCAGCGGGGCAGGGGGCTGGGGCACCACTCTGCGCATCTCCGCGGACGGCACCTTCACCGGCCAGTATCACGATTCGGATCTGGGGGATACCGGCAGCGATTATCCCAACGGCACGGTTTACCTGTGCAATTTCAGCGGCAAGTTCACCACCCCGGAGCAGGTGAGCCAATACGTCTACTCCATGGAGTTGGAATCCCTGAACCAGGAGGGGGAAGTGGACACCGTCTATTATGAGGATGGGGTCCGGTACATTCTCTCGGAACCCTATGGCATGGATGAGGCAGGGGAATTTCAGATTTATCTGCCGGGCGCCCCGCTGGCGGAGCTGCCGGAGGGCTTTTTGTCCTGGGCCTTCCTTTCCCAGGAGATCCGGGAAAACCTGCCGGACGGCATGTACGGCATCTACAATGTGGGCGGGCAAGAAGGCTTTGTGGGCTATGGGGAAGATTTCCTGTATCACAAGAATTACCAGTACACTTTTGGCGGCACCTCCTCCCAGCTCTGGCCCAGCTGCAGTGGGGTAAGCTCCCTGGTGTTCTGGCAGGAGCAGGGATCCCCGGTCTCCCTGAGGCTGACCTTTGCCTGGACGGACGAGGAGCAGACAGAGTTTCTGGCTACGGACACCTATGGAAGCGACCACTACAATTACAGTATTTCACTGGTGGTAAGCGAGGACCAGTCCAGGGTGCAGGTGACAGTGGTCAGCCTGGAGGGCATGGACCTGTCCCCCTACGGCGGGACGGCGGATGGGAGGCTGGAGGCGGAATATACGCTGATCCCCACAGACCAATAGAAATAAGGGCTTCCTTTTGTTAATATTAATGGTATAATGGAATGGCCGTAGCGCGGACATTCTATCTGCGTGCCGCAAAGCGGACAGTGACAAGGAGGGGAAAAACGATGGCAAGATTTTGTACGTACTGTGGAAGGCCTCTGGCAGATGGAGAGGTTTGCAATTGCCAGCAGCAGAATGCGGGCGGTCCGGATCCGGCGAGTGGTTACAGCCAGGGCCAGGGAGCTTACAGCCAGGGGAATTATGGCCAGGCCCAGGGGGGCTACGGCCAGGGACGGCCGGGCGGGGCCCAGGGTTCCTACCAGCCGGGGCAGA
>CAZSAF010000010.1:0-14519 GCA_964604605.1 uncultured Lachnospiraceae bacterium | reverse complement strand
GGCTACGGCCAGGGACGGCCGGGCGGGGCCCAGGGTTCCTACCAGCCGGGGCAGAATTATGGAAACGGTGGCTCTTACGGCTATAATCCCCAGCATTCCAGGCAGTCGGAGGGGGCAGGCGAGTACGCAAAGGGGATTTTGGGAACCATCCTGAACGTCTTTAAGACGCCGGAGGAGACCCTGACGTACCTGGCGACCACGGCCCATGGGGCGGTGATCTGGACAATTCTGGGAATTCAGACGCTGCTGTTTGCGCTGATTTTCCTGTTTGTGGGCGTCCGGATCAACGGGGCTTTCGGCGGATATTATAAGCTTTTCAACACGCCGCTGATGTTCTTCATGGCCATTGTGGTGGGAATCGGCAACCTGGCGGCCTTTGCGGGGATTGCCCTGCTTTTGGGAAAAGGCATGGGGAAAAAGCCCATGACCTACAACCAGGCCCTGGGGGTGGCGGCGGGCAAGGCGCTGGCCCAAATGCCTTTTACCCTGCTGACCATTCTGGCCGTTCTGATCTTTATTGAGGCAGATTTCGGCCTGTATCTGATCTTTGGCCTGTACACGCTGGGATGGATTCTGGGCTACGTGTTTACGCCGTGCTCCATGAAGTCCTACAGCCCTTCGGATGCGAACCGCAGAATCTGGATGCTGTTTCTGCTGTTCCTGCTCACCTTTGTGGTCACGGCCATCATCGGCCGGATTTACATCCAGGTGGTGGGCGAAAATATGGTGGATATGCTCACCGGCGGGCTGTTTTAAGAAAGTTTTTGGAAAAAGAACCACCGCGCCAAGGCAGACGGAAGTCGCCCGGTGCGGTGGTTTTTTCTTGGCTCATGATAGCAAATATGCCATCACAAATCAGAAACACCTTTCGGGGATAATGGATTCCGTGAAAAAACGGCAAGCAAAGGAAAGAAGGGCAATTGGAGATGAGAACATGAGAAGATTATAAGAAGCATGTGAGAGAGGAGGAGCCGGAACTTTCCAAAGACTTGGATGAGGTGGAGGAAATTGCCTCGCTCTTTCCACCGTATCCTCCCCACATTTCCTCTTGCGCTTTCCCGCATCCCTCCTTATAATATGTCTGAAGGCTCATACAATATCAGAGAGCCAATGAGCAGGGGCGTGCGGGATCTGCGGAAACCGCCGGACCTCAGCAGAAAGGAAGATGTCAGTATGTTTTGTAAAAAGTGCGGGGCAGAGATCGTAGAAGGCGGAAAGTTTTGTCCCAAGTGCGGGGAACCGGTTGCGCCGGTGAACCCGGAAGAGGCCATGCCCGGGAACGGGCCGGTTCCAGCGGCTGCGGATCAAACGGCGCCTGCGCCGAAGAAAAAAATGTGGCCGTGGTTCCTGATGGCCTGTGTGGTGGTGGCAGCCATTGTTGCCATTGTGATTCTGATCAACCAGCCCAAGAAGGTTAACCTGGAAGAGCACGTGCGGGTGGATTTCACCGGCTACAACGCGGTGGGAAACGCCAGCGCCTATCTGGACACGGAGACGCTGCTCCCGGAATTTGCGGAAATTCTGGAGGAAAGTGAGGAGCGGGTGCTGGAGTCCGGCGACTGGGAAGACCTGACCAGCGTGGTGGAGCTGTCCCTGGACAAGGAAAGCGGGCTTTCCAACGGCGATCAGGTGACGGTTACCATCACATACAACAACGAGGAAATTGAGGACTATGACATCCAGTTCACCGGTGAGTCGGTTACTTACACCGTGGAGGGCCTGGAGGATTTGGAGGAGATTGATCCCTTTGCGGACCTGGCGGTTACCTTCACCGGCATTGCCCCGGAGGGCCAGGTGGAGTGGGTCTACAATGGCGATACGCCGTACATCAGCGGGATTGATTTCCAGTGCGATCAGACCAGCGGCCTGCGCAACGGCGATGTGGTCACCTTCTCCTTGGATTACGATGAGGCAGTGGCAATCAATGAAGGCTACCGGCTGACCCAGACCACCAAGGAGTATACGGTGGAAGGGCTGGACGAGTATGTGGACAGCTATGAGGATCTGACGGAAGACTTCCTGACGGCGGCCAAAACCGAGTCGGAGGATGTGATCAACGCCTACATTGCCCAGAATTACAGCACCGAATCCGCCATGTCGGATTTGACCTATGCCGGCTACGTGTTCCTGACGCCCAAGGAGGGGGGCAATGCCCGGAATTACAACGTGCTGTATATGATCTACAGCGGGACTGTCTCCCACAGCACCAATGACTTCCCCACCACGGTGGTGTATTACCCGGTGCGGTTTGTCAACATTCTTTCCTCCGGTGGGGTCCTGACCTATGACGAGGGGCTGGATATTGTAGGTGATTCTACGCTGGAGGACGGTGGCTGGGGCGTTCACACAGACGGCTACGCCAACCCCATCACCGCTTACGCGGAGCTGGTTACGGCCAATGCGGATGATTACAACGGCCAGGCCGGGGACGGGTTTGAGCAGTATGCGTCCTATACGCCCATCGCCGCCCTGGCGGATATCAGCGAGGCCAACATGCAGACCCTGACCACCCGGGCTCAGGATATTATTTCTGCTTACATTGCCGGTTCCTATTCCACCGATTCCCACGCCTCGGAGCTGACGCTGGTGGGTGAGTACCTGCTGGTCTCCAAGGCTCAGGGGACGAACAACTTTAAGGAGAACAATCATCTGATTGTGGTGTACAGCGCCACGGTGACCAATGACGCTAACCGCTTTGCGGCTGCCACCGTGTACTTCCCGGTGCAGTTTGACGGCCTGGTGAATCTGCCGGACGGCCGGTTCCAGTACACGGCGGAGAGCGACGTGCTGGGCAGCTTCACCTTCCCGGACAGCACCTACTACAGCAACGGCTATCTGGACGGGGCCCGGATGTTCAGCGATCTGGTCACCGCCAACCGGACGGATTACAATTATGAAGTCAGCGAAGGACTGAAAGCCTTCGGCGAGTAATGCGCTTGCCGCCGGAAATCCCCCGGCGTGCAGCCCTTCAGCTCCCGGAAGATCCGGGTAAAATAACTGATATCGGAAAAGCCGCATGCCATGCCCACCTCCCCGGCTGTCTGGTTGGTGGTGAGCAGGAGCTCTGCGGCTTTTTCTATGCGGAAATGCCGCAGGTATTGGATGGGCGTGGTGCCCAGAACCTGCCGGAAGCAGCGGAGGCAGGAGCTTTCGCTGACAGAGGCGCTGGCCGCAATCTGCTCCAGGGTCACCTCCTCCGAAAAATGCTCCTGCAGAAAACGCAGCATGGTTTTGACCCGCTGGGCCGCCGTCTGCTCCTGGGTGAAGGGCTGTTGCGCTTTCACCGGAAAATGGCGGCGCAGCAGGCCCAGGCCCCGGGACAGCTGGTAGCGGACCCGGTTCTCAAAGTCCTCATCCTCAGCGGCAAGGACGTCCCAGGCCTCTTGCAGGCAGTGGATGCTTTCCTGCTGCCAGCCGGAGGCGGGACCCAGCAGAATAAAGCGGGGGGCAGTGGGCTGCTGGAAGGGCTGTACCAGCTTTTGCCAGAATACACTGTCCAGGCTGCCGCCGATGAGGCGGGGGTGGAATACCACGGAGTGGAGCACGGAGGGGCCGCCGGGGGATGGCTGCACGCTGTGGAGCACGCCGGAATTCAGGAAAATACTTTCCCCCTGCCGGAGGGGCAGGCGGGTGTTTTCCAGGCAGATTTCCAGGCTGCCCCGGGTCACCAGGATCCATTCCCATTCCTCCTGCCAGTGCCAGGGGACGGCACTCCGGAACACATCATCCTCATAGCTGGCAATGGGGAAGCCGGGAGTCCCGTGACGGGCTTCCTCCTTCCCCTGGGGGCCGGCGGCACCGCTGCAGGTGGACAGGGCCATGGCGCTCTCCTTTCTGATGAAAACCGGGTAGGTCATATACCGGCGGACTTGCCGGTTTTGTACCAAAATATTGCAGGTTTTTTCCTATGGTTTCCTTTTTTGTGGTGATATAATCATAGCACTGACATGGGAGGTAACACAAGATGGTTTCTTTATTGTTGGCGATTATTTATCTGGCCTTTATCAGCCTGGGACTGCCGGATGCCCTGCTGGGCTCCGCCTGGCCCACCATGTATCTGGAGTTCGGCGTTCCGGTCTCCTACATGGGGGTGATCTCCATGATCATTTCCCTGGGGACCATTGTCTCCAGCCTCCAGAGCGACCGGCTCACCCGCCGGTTTGGCACGGGCATGGTGACCGCCTGCAGCGTGGCCCTAACGGCGGCGGCGCTGTTGGGCTTTTCCTTCACCCATTCCTTCTGGGGGCTCTGTCTCTGGGCCATCCCCTACGGCCTGGGCGGCGGAAGCGTGGATGCGTCCCTGAATAACTATGTGGCCCTCCACTACGCCAGCCGCCACATGAGCTGGCTCCACTGCATGTGGGGAATTGGGGCTACGGCGGGGCCGTATTTCATGGGTTTTGCCCTCACCAGTGGCTCCGGCTGGAACGGCGGCTACCGGTACATTGCCATATTGCAGATTGTCCTGACGGCGATTCTGTTTTTCAGTCTGTCGCTGTGGAAGGGGAGAAAGGCCCAGGGCTCGGAGCCGGTGCAGCAGGAGGGGAAGGCGTTGTCTCTGGGGGAGATTTTCCGGATTTCCGGCGCCAAAGAGGTAATGCTGTGCTTTTTCTGTTACTGCGCGGTGGAACAGACCGCCGGCCAGTGGGCCAGCAGCTACCTGACCCTGTGCCGGGGCGTATCCCCGGAGACCGCCGCCAGCTTTGCGGCGCTGTTCTACTTGGGGATTACCCTGGGTCGGGTGGTCTGCGGCTTTTTGACCATCCGGATGCAGGATGAGCAGATGATCCGCCTGGGGCAGGGGATTCTGGGCGTGGGGGTGATTGCCATGCTGCTGCCTGGCACCCAGGCCACGGCCCAGGCCGGTCTGATCCTGGTGGGCCTGGGCTGCGCGCCCATCTATCCCTGCATTATCCATTCCACCCCGGCCCATTTTAGGGCAGAGCGGTCCCAGGCCATCATTGGCGTGCAGATGGCCAGCGCCTATGTGGGCACCTGCCTGATGCCGCCGGTTTTCGGGCTGCTGGCCAACCACGTCTCCGCCTCTCTGCTGCCGTTTTACCTGCTGATCCTGCTGGCCCTGATGTTTGCCATGCACGAAGGGCTTGTCCGGAAAACCCGGCGGGAGAGGCGGCAGGGGCAGCGTTGACTTCTTTCCCTGGTCCGTGATAAGATAGGAAAAAGCCTGTGCGCCGAGAGGGTGGAGAAGGCGTCCGGAGAGGGGAATGTCTATGTTGGATACGGGCGAATATCCTGGAGGAGATCCGGGCTCTGGCCCAGAAATATCAGGTGGAACGGGTGGTCTTGTTTGGCTCCCGGGCAAGGGGAGATTATCACAAAACCAGCGATATTGATCTGGCAGTTTCCGAAGGGAATTTCGACCGCTTTGCTTTGGACGTGGAGGAGGAGACTTCCACTCTCCTGCGCTATGACCTGGTGAATCTGGATCGGGCGGTGCAGCCGGAACTGCGTGAGTCAATTGAACGGGAGGGACGGGTTCTCTATGAAAAAGTATGAAAATTTTTGTGCGGCACTGAGAAACCTGAAAGAGATCTATCGCTATTCGGAACCTGATGATACGGTAATTTTAACCGGGCTGGTGGGATTGTATGAAATCTGCTTTGGACAGGCGTGGAAAGCGATGAAAGAATTTTTAGGCCAGCATGGCTATGAGCAGAGTGCAGCTGGATCACCCAAAGAAATTTTGAAAACCGCATTTGAAGCGGGAATGATTCAGGACGAGGAGGCGTGGCTTCGGGCACTGCAAGAGAGAAATAATGTAACCCATTCCTATAATCGGGAGATTGCCCTGGAAATTGTCAGACAGGTAAAGGAGGAATTTTACCAGCTGTTTGAGACGTTGCAACGGGAACCGCAGGAAAACTGGTTGTAAAGAAACAGGCGGGAACGCGGGAAAATGCGTTTCCGCCTGTCGTCTTCTGTGGCTTCCTGGCGCCAAGGGGAGCCGGCAAGATGTCTCCCGTCCTTTATTTCCGGGTGGGAAAAGGCGTGGCCGTCTCAAACTCCTCCGCCATCTTCTTTAAATATTGGGTGATGGGAAGATGCTGAGGGTAGGAGGCCTCGCACTGGCGGCAGCCGATACAGTCGCTGGTCTTTCCGTGCTGCAGGCTGAGATTGTTGTAGTAAGCCCCGTGGCTGGAAAAGCTGCCGGTGTGGCTGGCAATGCTGTTGTACAGGGCAAAATACTGGGGAAGGGCAATCTCCTGGGGACAGCCGTGGATGCAGTAGCCGCAGCCGGTGCAGGGCATGGGGATGTTCTGCTTCAAAATATCCGCCACCTGCCACAGCTGGTCCTGCTCCTCTTCGGTGAGGGGCCGGAATCCCGGAAGGTGGCGGCGTTTTCCCGCACCTGCTCCGGGGCGTTCATGCCGGAGAGCACCCGGATCACCCCCGGCTGGCTGGCGGCAAAGCGGAAGGCCCAGGAGGCGGGGGAAGCCTGGGGGTCCCGGGAACGGAGCAGCGCCCGGGCCTCTTCCGGCAGGTTTACCAGGGTGCCGCCCTTACAGGGCTCCATGACTACCACCGGCTTCTGGTGCCGCCGGGCTGCGCCCAGGCACCGGTGGCTCTGGACGTTGGCCTGGTCCCAGTCCAGGTAGTTGATCTGCAGCTGCACAAAGTCCAGACATTCCCCGTACTCGGTGAGGATTTTTTCCAGCAGCTCCGGGAAAACCGGCGGCCGGGGAGCCGCCGGAGGGGGCGGATGGTCTCCGTCTGGAACGGCAAAAAAGTGTATCTGGAGGAGTTTTACCAGATCTTAAAGAGCGCCATAGAGGAAACCCAGCTGCTGATCCAGGAAAAAGACCGGGAGCTGTTTGAGGATATTTTGTCCCAGACCATCAGCCAGCAGCTGACGGACCGGATTGGGGAAAGCCGCCGGTGGGTAGCGGAAATGTCCCGGCTGATGCGGGAGATGGACACCTCCATGGGAATGGTCTTTTCCCTGGAGTGGAAGCCCCGGACGGCAGAGAACGGGGAGGAGCTGGATGTGGCGGAGCTGGAACAGATCCTGCTCCGGGACCGGGCGCTTCTGACCCTGGAGGATGTGGAAAAGGTAGCCGCCCACTTCCGCAGCAAGATCCGCACGGAAAAGCAGGCCCTTGAGGAGAGCGGCGGGATCATCAACTATATGGATTTGGTGCGGGATGCCATGGCCATGTACGTGCCGTTGTTTGCGGCGGTCAATGCCCAGTATCAGAAAGCAGGCCGGGAGGACCATCCCCGGATGCTGGCGCTGGATGAGGCCTTTGCCGGGGTGGACGATCAGAATATCCGCAGTATGTTTGAGCTGGTGCAGAAGCTGGATTTTGACTATATTATGAACTCCCAGGCTCTTTGGGGCTGCTACCGGACGGTGCCGGTCCTGCGGATAGCGGAGCTGATCCGTCCCAAGAATTCCCCGGTGGTGACCATTATTCGCTATACCTGGAACGGGAGGGAGAGGAGTTTGGATGAGCAGTAGCAGTGACTGCGCAGCGTATCTGCGGTCCCAGCCGGGATACCGCCGCTGCATGGAAGAACTTCGGAAAAAAGGGGAATCCTATGGGCGGGCCGGCGGGCGGATCCGCCTGACGGACGCTACGGAGGAGGAGCGCCGTCTGCTGGGCGGCATTGTGGGAAAGACCTTTTATGAGCCCTCGGTCAGCTTCCTTTTTGCAGAGTTTGAGCGGGGGCTGCAGAAAACCCGGTTTGCCCCGGTGGATATGCGGGAACTGCTGGAGGCCTATTTTCATACGCCCCTTTCCACCAACCGGGAGAAAAAGCAGCGGGAGCAGCAGAACCGACAGAACTTTGTGGAGGAACTGGCCGCTTCCTTGGCGGAACAGTTTGGGCCTGACTCACCGGCGGCCCGGTGGATGCGCCGGGTGGCGGAAGAACATTCCTTTGGGTACGGGCTGCTGCTGCGGGAGTATGGAAAGAGCCGGGAGGCGGCTAAAAACCTGGCCCTCCAGGTGGGCGCTGCCCTGAGGCGGCTGTGCCCGGCACCCGGAGCTGGTGGAGCTGGCGGTGTTTGCGGCGGAGCTCTCCGGCAATCCCCATTTCCTGGATCGGGGAGTGCCGGCAGGCCAGCTGCTGGTGGCGGCTCTTTGCTGCCTGGAAAAACGGGATCCGCCTCAGAACGCCCGCCAGTGGCGGGAACTGCTGCACCAGGTGGGCATTGCCCCGGACAGCCTGTCCAGCTTTGTCCATGTGTATGGCTTGGGGCTGGAGACGGACCGTGGGCTCCACCCGGCCTACGAGGCCTTCCGGCACCTGCGGGAGCCCTGCGTGGTGACCCTGGAGAACCTGCGGGGGATTGCCGGGGTAGAGATTGCCGGGGAGACCGCCTTTGTGGTGGAGAATGAGATGGTATTCGGTTACCTGCTGGAGAACGCCGGCAGGCCGGAACGGACGCTGCTGTGCACCTCCGGCCAGCCACGGACCGCTGCCCTGGAGGTGCTGGACCGGATTGTGCAGAGCGGGAAGCGGCTGCGCTACAGCGGGGATATGGACCGGCAGTCCCGGGGGCTGAAGGGGTAGGACGGAGGAAAAGGGCCTGGTGCGCTGGAATTTGCGGCATGCCAGGCCCTTTTCCGGTGGGGATAGCGATTGCGTCAGGGATTCCGCTCAAACAGCACCGGATCCGGGAACTCAAAGTGCAGGGCCGTGTATTTGTCGATCAATTCCAGGGCGGCCTGCAGGTCATCCCAGGAGATCACCGAGCTCTGGGAGTGGGCGTAGCGGTCCACCAGGGAGATGCCGCACACCCGGACGCCGCAGCCGGAGCGGTTGATGCTGGAACTGTCCGTGCCGCCCCGGTCCATCACGTCCCGCTGGTAGGGGATGTGGTTTTCCTCACAGCACTGCAGCATTTTTTCCACCAGGTCCTCATCCAGCATGGCGGAGGGGTCCCCCAGCTTGACGCCCACGCCGGCGCCCACCGCATTGGCCCCCTCCAGGTCGCTGGGGTAAGCGTGGTCCGGCGTCACATCAATGGAAATGCCAATGTCCGGGGAAATGGCCTGGGCAGCGGTTACGGCTCCCCGGCAGCCCACCTCTTCCTGGACGGTGAAGGCATAGTAGACATCGTTCTCCCGGCTGCCGTCGTTGCGCTTCAGCGCCTCAATGAGCAGCCAACAGCCGGCCCGGTCGTCAAAGGATTTGGAGCAGAGCCGGCCGTTCGCCAGCTGATAGAAGGGGCCGATGAAACCGCAGTAGTCTCCGATTTTCACGTATTTTTCCGCCTCCTCCCGGGAGGTGGCGCCAATGTCTATGTACAGCTTTCCCGCATCGTTTTTTGCCTCCTCAACGGGGCCGCAGCAGCCCACCACGCCGATGGTGCCGTTCTGAAAAATCACCTTATCGTTGTAGAGGGAGGCGGCCCACACCCAGCCTACCTTGCACACCCGGAGCCGGCCATCGCTTTCAATTTTGGTGACCTGCAGGCCCACCTCGTCTGTGTGGGCGGACAGCATAATCCGCTTGCCATTTCCGTTTCCCTTCTTCAGCACAATCAGGTTCCCCATGGCATCCTGGCGCACCTGATCCGCAAATGGGATCACCTCCTGCAGGATCATTTCCCGCACAGCCTTTTCCCGGCCGGATACGCCCCAGGCTTGGGTCAGTCGTTTCAGCAGTTCCATCGGATGTTCTCCTTTCATAGCTGCCATGTTACACCCGGCATCCTGTTACACCCACAGGGTGCTTGAGACTCGCTTTAGCCAATATAGCACAGACAGGGCCGTTTTTCAAGTAGAGGAGCCGCCTCCCGGGTCTGTTTGTTGTGGGTGCGCCGGACGGCGCAGGTTGGGGAGGACTCTGTAAAGCCGGATTCTTATTTCCGTGAGGAGGCGCATAGGATGTATAGATTTGAATCGGGAGTGCGGCCGGAAAATTGCGCGAATAATTATGAATCTTCTTATAATGGAAAAGATTAAAAAACGTAAGTATCCCGGAAGAAAATAAAAAAAACGAATGGAAAAATGTTAATCAGCGCAAAGAAATAAAGCAGCAAAAATAAAAATGCAAAAAAACTATTGACAACCGGAAGGAAAGTGATTATAGTATACATATTCACAGAATCTTCACAATATAAATCGCATTATAACAAAAATAAATTTTTAACAATCCAAGTAAACATAATTTTCATAGAAAAATTCAGGAAAAATAGTTAAAGGAGGAAGGAAGATGAAAAAGAGGAAAATATCGGCTTTGTCATGTATGCTGGCTGTGTCCCTTCTGTGCGCTGCCTGCGGCGGAGGCAATACGGGGGAGAGCACCGGCGGCTCCCAGTCGTCCAACTCGGAGCTGGCCGGAAACCCGGCGGCAGCCAACGGGAATGTGCTGCATTACGCACAGGTATCCCCTCCGGGAATCTTTAATCCCCTGCTCTACACTGCCACCTATGACGGATATATCTGTGATCTGGTGTTTGACCGCCTGATCGAGTACGATCCGGAGACATTGGATTTCACCGAGGTTATGGCGGAGTCCTACACGGTGGATGAAGCCACCGGTACGGTGGAATTCGTTCTCCATCAGGGCATCCAGATCCAGAACGGGCTGGGCGAACTGACCGCCGAGGACGTGGCTTTTACCCTGTACGACACGGTTCGCCCGGACTTTGAAAACGTCGTCACCTACGCTGCCCTTTCCAACATCCGCGGCGCCGACGCCTTCCGGGATGGTTCGGCGGACGTGATTGAGGGGATCATCCTCCACACGGCGGCGCCGGAAGATCCGCTTCCGGTGGTGTATGATACCTCCGAGGGGGAAGATCCATACAAGATTACGATTCTCTTTGATGATTTTAGCGTAAGCAACCTGCATGCCTTTGCCAGCTACGGCCATATCCTTCCCCGGGCCTACTACGATGTGGATACCTACAGCGAGTTCATTGCCCTGAACCTGACGCCGGTGGGTACGGGACCCTACACGCTGACGGAGTTCCTGGCAGACCAGTATATCACCCTTGACAAGTATGAAGATTATTGGAAAGGCGCTCCCAAGATCGATCAGGTGATTTATCACTGCATTAACAACGACGGCACGATCCCGGTGCTTCAGAACGGAACCGTGGATTTTGCCCAGATCCGGAATATCGATGAGGACCTGTCCCAAGTGGATCCGGCCGATTACCCGTATCTGAACCAGACGGTCATCCAAGGCACCTCTGTGGCCTACACCGGTTTCCGGCTGGATAATCCCATCGTCAGCGACGTGAAGGTGCGCCAGGCGCTGATCTACGGCTGCAACCGGCAGCTGTTTGTGGACACCTACACCGGCGGACGCAGCGGCCTTACCTATGCCTTTGTCCCCAAGGGGGATCCGGCTTACCCGGATGAATCGGAGCTGAACCTCTACGAGTATGATCCGGAAATGGCCGGCCAGCTGCTGGATGAAGCCGGCTGGATCATGGGGGACGATGGTTACCGCTACAAGGACGGCCAGAAAATGAGCATCCACTTCACGGCCATTGCGGACAATGCCTATGATAACATGAAGTCCGCCATGATGGTGGAAGATTTCAAAGCCATCGGCGTGGAGTTGATCGTCGATTTCTATGACTGGGCCACCTACCAGGAAATGGTGCAGACGGATCCCGATACAGCCATTTATGGCATGGCCTGGACTATGAGCGTGGATCCCTACCAGGTCCTGGCCAATCTCGAAACCGGAGGCATCAACAACTACAGTAATTGGAGCAATCCGGAATATGACGAGCTGGTGGAGAACGCCAAGAAAGAGCTGGATGCGGACACCCGGAACCAGATGTTCCAGGAGGCTGCGGTGATCCTGAACCAGGAGCTTCCCGTGATTCCGTTCAACGACTATCAGGATGTGTACGTCTGCAACTCCCGGGTACAGGGCTTGATTGTGGATACGTTCATCAGCTGGACGCAGAATATTGAGAACATGGAGATCATTCAGTAAGAAAACGAAAAGAGATGCTGACAGGACAGAGGCGAAGGGGCCGTTTCATGCAGGGTACCCGGAGGGACCCGCAGAGCGGCCCCTTCTCCGCAGTTGCGTCAGCAGCGGGAGGGGTGGTGTTTTGTGGCAAAATATTTTCTTCGTAGGTTGTTTATTTCCCTGTTCGTCCTTCTGGGAATCACGTTGGTGGTGTTCTTCATCGTCTACCTGGCGCCGGGGGATCCCATAGAGGCCATGTACGCCAATGTGCCGGGGATGACCCAGGAGCAGCTGGACGCCCAGAAAGCGGCGCTGGGACTGGACAAACCGATTGTAGTCCAGTACCTGATTTACATGAAAAACGTGATCCTTCACGGGGATTTTGGCATGTCCATTAAATACAACCGTCCGGTGCTGGAGCTGATCCAGGAGCGGCTGTGGAACACTTTTTCGCTGGTATTTACCGCCATGGTGCTGAGCATGGCCATTGCCATTCCCATTGGGGTGGCCAGCGCGGTGCGGAAGAATTCTCTGTTTGACTATTTTTTCACCTCCCTGGCCTTTGTGGGCGTCTCCATCCCCAGCTTTTTCTTCGGCTTCATGTTGATCAAAATCTTTTCCGTGGATCTGGGCTGGCTGCCCTCGGCGGGGGTCACCTCCCCGGGAATGGGCTATACTGGCATGGCCGCCTTCTGGGACACCGTGCAGCATTACATTCTGCCGGTCTCCGTGCTGACCCTGGTGAACATGGCTTCCTACACCCGGTACATCCGCTCCAGCATTTCCGAGGTAATCAAGCAGGACTATATCCGCACCGCCCGGGCCAAGGGCCTGCGGCAGCGGGTGGTCATTTACCGCCACGCCCTGCGCAACGGGCTGATTCCCATTGTAACGCTACTGGGCTCCTCCCTGGCCTCCATTTTTTCCGGTTCCCTGATCACGGAGAACATTTTTAACTGGCCGGGGCTGGGGCGGCTGATCTACACCGCCACTATGGACCGGGATTATTTCCTGGTCATCGGCGTCAACATCTTCACCGGCGCCCTGGTGATCCTGGGCCAGCTGATTGCGGACGCGCTGCTGGTACTGGTAGATCCCAGGATCAAGTACAACTAGAAAGGGGGAGGCAATATGGCTTTGTTTCAGAGAAAGAAAGACAATCCGGAAGACAGCAGCCGGGCCCGCACTCCCTTCCGGCTGGCGGTGGAGCGTTATACCCGGAACAAGATGGCCATGGTGGGCCTGGTGATCATTCTGCTGCTGACCCTGGCGGCTATTTTTGCCCCGGTACTGACGCCCTACGACCGGGACGCCTACGACATGGCCAACCGGTACGCGGCGCCCAGTGCCCAGCATCCCCTGGGTTGTGATGAGATGGGGCGGGACATTCTGACCCGCACCCTCTACGCCGGCCGTATCTCCCTGGAGGTGGGCGTGCTCTCCACGCTGATTGCCGCCACCATTGGGATTGTCCTGGGCTCCCTGGCCGGATTCTACGGGAAATGGGTGGATATGCTGATTATGCGGCTGGCGGATGTGTTCTCCTCCCTGCCGTTCTATATGATTGCCATCACGGTGATGGCCGTGTTTGAGCCCAGCATCCAGGGGACCATCCTGGTCATGGGCGTCCTGTGGTGGACCGGCTGTGCACGGCTGATCCGGGGGCAGATCCTCTCCCTACGGGAGCAGGAGTTCATGGAGGCCGCCACGGCCCTGGGCATCTCGGACATCAAGAAGATTGTGCAGCATCTGGTCCCCAACGCCTTTGGGCCGGTGATCGTTTCCATCACCCTGACGGTGGCCAACGCCATCCTCACCGAGTCGGCCCTCAGCTACCTGGGACTGGGCATCCGCGTTCCCATCCCCAGCTGGGGCAACATGCTCTCCGCCGCCCAGAACATGCACGTGCTCAGCAGCTACTGGTGGGTCTGGATTCCCCCGGGACTCAGCATCCTCATTGCGGTGATGTCCTTCAACTTCATCGGAGAAGGACTGCGGGACGCTATGGATCCCAAGCTGGACCGATAGGAGGTGAGCGGCATGTTGTTGGAAGTGAAGGATTTAAAGACATACTTTTACGTGAAAAAGCACGAGCTCCGGGCGGTGGACGGCGTCAGCTTTTCCGTGGACCGGGGGAAGACCCTGGGCATTGTGGGGGAGTCCGGCTGCGGCAAGAGTGTCACCAGCCTCTCCATTCTGAAGCTCCTTGACCCCCAGGCGGGGCGGATCACCGGCGGGGAAGTGCTCTTTGAGGGGCGGGATCTGGTGCCGCTGCCGGAGAAAGAGATGACTGCCATCCGGGGGAACGAGATCAGCATGATCTTCCAGGAGCCCATGACCTCCCTGAACCCGGTGTTTACCATCGGCTATCAGATCAGCGAGGCCATTATGACCCACCAGAAGGTGGGGAAGGCGGAGGCCAGAAAGCGGAGCCAGGCACTGCTGGAGCTGACCAAGATCCCGGACGCCCGGCGGGTGCTGAACAACTATCCCCACCAGCTGTCCGGCGGCATGCGCCAGCGGGCCATGATCGCCATGTCTCTGGCCTGCAGCCCCAAGCTGTTGATTGCCGACGAGCCCACCACGGCCCTGGATGTGACCATCCAGGC
>CAZSAF010000009.1:17943-31834 GCA_964604605.1 uncultured Lachnospiraceae bacterium | reverse complement strand
AAGGCATGTACGGCGCCACCTTCTGCGCCAAGGACGGCCATGCCAACCCCTTCCACTGCACCATGGCCTATGCCCAAGGCGCCAAACGTATGGGCGTGGAGATTGCCACCTATACCACCGTCACCGGCCTTCTGGCCCGCAGCGGAAAGATTGCCGGGGTGGAGACGGACCAGGGGACGGTGGAGGCCCGCCTGGTCATCAACTGTGCCAACACCAGGGCACCGGAGCTGGCCGCCATGGTAGGGGATGAGATCCCCGTACACCCGGAACGGCACCAGGCCCTGGTCACAGAGCCGGTGGCTCCGCTGATGGACTGCATGGTCATGTCCTTCCACCGCTCCTACTATGTGCAGCAGACGCCCCACGGCAGCTTTGTCATGGGCATTGGCCCCCAGGAGGAACCCAGCCACAACTTCAACTCCAGCTGGCAGTTCCTGGAGGAGTGCTGCGCCACGATATGCGAGGCCCTGCCGCCGCTGCGGCACCTGCAGGTGGTCCGCCAGTGGGCCGGCCAGTATGACCTGAGCCCGGACCGGAACCCGGTCATTGAGCCCTCCCCCCATGCGGAAGGCCTCTGGACGGTGTGCGGTTTCTCCGGCCACGGCTTCATGGTGGCCCCCCGGGTGGCCATTCTGGTTGCCAATCACCTGGCAGGCCAGGAGGACTCCCTGGACATCCGCCGTTTCCGGGTGGAGCGATTCCAGACCGGAGAACTGCTGCTGGAGCCCTCGGTGGTATAAATCCGGCCAGGCACGTCCCATAAAATCCGATCGATCCACGCGTCCGCTCCGCGGGCGCGTTACAAAAAGACTGGCCGGCGGTTTTCCCGCCGGCCAGTCTTTTTGTATGGACAATTTTACACTCGTTCGTTTGTACTGGCAGATTGTTTATTTCTGCCCCTGCTGCTGTTTCATCCGCTCCGCATTGGCCTCTGCGTACATGGAAGCATCCTTGTCGCTGATCCGGTAGAACAGAATTATGATCACCGCCGCCACAATGTAGATGATACCGGGCAACAGGTAGGTAACCTGCATGAAGCTGGAAACCCATGCTGCGTCTACGGTAAATCCACCGCCGGATATGAAACCGGTGGAAGCCAGCAGGGACAGGCCCAAGGTATTGCCAACAGTCATGCCGATCTTCATGGGCGGGGAGGCCAGGCCGGCCGCAATGGCTCTGGTATCCTTTCCGGTCTTATACAGGAATTGCTCGCCGGCGTCCAGGTACATGGTAACCATGAACGGCATCCAGGTGTAGGTGCCTATGGAGAACAGGAACATGATCATAATGTAGACCACCAGGTTGCCCTGGCCGCCAGGGGCGCCGAAGAAGTTAATCAGGATCAGCGCCAGGCCCATCAGCGTAAAGCCAATTATGCAGGATCCCCGTTTCCCCAGTCCCAGTTTCGCTGCCAACTTGGGCATGAACATGGCGGCAAAGAAACCGAAAATGGCGCTGCACAGGGTGGAAATCGTCATCACGGAGAAGTCGCCCAGCACATAGATGAAGTAGTAGGAGTAGTTGGCCTGATAGGTATACTGGGCAATGTACAGAACCGAGAATACAATGAACAGCACCAGCATCTGGGGGTTCTTCACCAGGGTGCTCAGCATATCCCAAACGCTGACCTTGTTGGCCTCCGTACCGCCGCCCACCGGAACATCCTTTCCGTCCGCGGCCCGGGCAATGGCGCCCAGTGCCAGGGGCATGGGGATCATGAACACGAAGGAGATGATAAAGTAGTTCCAGTTACCAAAAGGCAGATTGGATACCAGCACCGGGATGAAGGAGGTAACCAGGGTCACCGCCGTCATCTGACGGGTCATGTTGATGGTCATGGCGTTCCGGTTGGCCATGTTGGGGCCTGCCACCACCGCCACCACGCCGTAGTAAGCGGTCTGGAGAATGTTCATCAGGCAGTTCAGCACCGTGTAGGATACGGACAGCACCGCCACCCGGACGATCAGCGGAGCGCCGCTGGTGTTGAACACTTCCGCCAGGATCATAACCGCCAGAATCCAGCGGCCCATGTACAGCCAGGACTGGTTTTTGCCGGTCTTGCCGATTTTCACCTTCTCAATGATGACACCGGCAAAGAGGCTGAAACAGAAATCCAGGAATTTTGCCACGCCCAGGGCGGCCGCCAGCGTTGCAGCGGGAACCGTCAAGACTTCTGTGGCAAAGGTGTTCAGGTACATGAACCCGACCATAATGGACAGGGTCAGCAGGGAATAGGTTCCCATGGTCCAGATTTCTTTTTTGCTGCTTGTTACTTGCATAGAAGTCCCTCTCTCTCATTTTATTATTCCCCGGTGAGGGGAATTTTTACTGTTCGTTAGTTCCGATGATACAGCTTGTTATAGTACTCCAGCGAATAGTTGTACAACTCGTCTCTGGCCCACTCATCCTGCAGAGGGTTGCTCCGGTCGGTGCCGATCATCGGCATGCAGCGTCCCTTGGCGCCAAAGTGATCCACAAAATCCCGCACCTGCGCCCGGACCGTTGCCTCATCCGCCTTAGGGTCAATATGGATGGTGAAGCAGAAGGTCATCTTGTCGCCGTAGGTCTCGTACAAGAAATCCGGCTCGTTGATCATATCCTGAGGTGTCCACATGTCAATGCCCATCTCCAGCATCTCCGGTACGTACTGGATATTCTTTCCGCAGGAGTGCAGCTCAATGAACTTGCCGGAATCCTTAATGAACTTCAGCAACCGGGAGTTGGAGGGCATAATCTGCTCCCGGAACATCTCATTGGAGTAGAAGCCGGCACGCTGGGTCCCCCAGTCATCGTGATACAGCACGCCGTCTACCCGACCATAGTTTTCAAAGACCTTCTGGCAGCACTCAATCTTGTAATCCGCCATCTTCTCGCAGAACTCGTCAAACAGCTCCGGCTCCTCATAGAGAGCGATGAGACATTCGTCAAAGGGCATCATCTCATGGAGACGCTCGGTGATTCCCTCCACGCACTCATAAATATGAGGCCGATCCGGATCCAGATTCTTCTGAAGCTTCTCACCGTCTGCCTTAAAATCCACCAGGGACAGATCCGGCCATTCCACTTCCTCTTTCCAGTTGGCAAAGTCCTTGATCACGCGGGTGCCCGGCTTGGTGATCATGCCGTTGATGCCTTCCACCATCTTCCAGTCCACGCCCCACCAGTCATAGCCGTCCACCTCGGGAACGGGATGCTCTTCGATTGCATCCGGCCAGATGATGTTGCTCTCATAGAAGTACGCCGGCATCCAATAGGGCTGCTCGCCCTTTACGCAGCGGATATAATTTTCCCGCACGCTGATGGGGCGGCCGGTAATCGGCGGCTTCGGCTGCTGGAAAACCCACGGCAAGGATCCGGGGGCCTGCCAGCTCTTGGAGTAATCCCGCTCCGCTGCACGCTTCATAAATTTTCCTACCTGCATGATAATCGCTCCTTTCGCAAATACCATTCTTTTTGCAAAAACAATTTTATTATATTGAGTTCAAATTTGAATTTCTATGTGCAAAAGTGACAATTTTTCCGGATGTCAATTTTGTGATTTTTGGTTATTTGCTTTGCAACTGCCCGTTTCTCCGCATTCTATCTCACTTTTTTACACCCATCCCGGATACGGTTCCGCAAATCTCCCTGTATTTTCAGCAAAACACCACAAAATTCCCTCCCTCTGCTACCGGAATTTTTGTGTGCTACGCTCCTGTTTTTTGCTCTTTCTTCTTGTTATAATCGACACAGTAATGCTGCCGAAACGGGAAAAGGAGGATCTGAAAATTATGTTGACGGCAAAAGAAAATATGATTGAGTGCATGAAGCCGGGTGGAAAACCGGATCGTTTTGTCAACCAGTATGAGGCGATGGATCTGATCATCAACCCGGTGTTTATGACCAGCCCGTCTCCCAAGAGAGGACAGCTGGACGTTGTAAACTCCTGGGGTGTAACCAACAGCTGGCCTGAGAACGTTCCCGGCCCCTTCCCGGTGCACACCCCGGATAAAATCTGTATTAAGGATATTGAACACTGGAGAGACTATGTAAAGCGTCCCAACCTGAAGTTCTCCCAGGAAATCCTGGATGTGGTCAAGGGCATGTGCGACGCCTGCGATACCACCAAGGCTTTCAAAGCCATCATGGTGGCGCCCGGCATCTTTGAGATGACCCACCACCTCTGCGAGATGGTCAACGTCATGTACTACTATGTGGAGTACGAGGACGAGATGAAGGATCTGATCCGTTTCCTCACCGACTGGGAGCTGGAGCTGGCGGATGTAATCTGCTCCAATTTCCACCCGGATATGATCTTCCATCATGACGACTGGGGCAGCCATGACAGCACCTTCTTGAGCCCCTCCATGTTTGACGAGTTCCTGCTGGAGCCCTACAAGGAGATTTACGGCTACTACAAGAGCCACGGCGTAGACTGGATTGTACACCATTCGGACAGCTACGCTGCCACGCTGGTTCCCGAGATGATTGAGATGGGCGTGGACGTGTTCCAGGGCTGCATGGACACCAACCATACGCCGGAGCTTCTGAAGAAATACGGCGAAAAGATCACCTTCATGGGTGTTATTGAAAACGCTTACGTGGACTTTGAGGGCTGGACGGATGAGAACAACGCCAAGTGGGTCCGCAAGATCTGCGAGGAGAACGGCATGAAGAACTTCATCCCCTGCATTGCTCAGGGCGGCCCCGGTTCGGTATATCCCGGTGTCTACAAGTCCCTGTCCGATCAGATCGACAAACTGAACCAGGAGAAGTTTGGCTTTACTCCGGAGCAGCAGGACGAGATGCGGATGCCGATTCAGATTATGTTCTAACAGAATACGGACAAAAAAAGAATGGATCACTCCATTCTTTTTTTGTCCTCCTTCTCGCTTAACTCCAGAATCTGGATGGACAACCAGCAATACTGGCGCTCCCGCGAGTCGTCCAGATCGCACTGCAAAAAATTCTGGATCTTTTTGATCCGGTATACCACCGTATTCCGGTGCAGGAACAGAGCCGCCGCCGTGTTGGGAATGGACCGCTCACAGTCCAAAAACACCTTCAGCGTATGGAACATCTCATCTCCCCGCTCGCTTTTCTGCTCCCACATAGTCCGCACCTCCGGCATACAGGCGATAACTTTTTCGGAAAGAGGCGCGTCCGAGGTCAGCAGATAATCCATGGCATAGTCCCGAAAACGGTGAATGGCCTGCTCCGGATGACAGAGATCCCCCCGCTCAATGGCATATTCCGCCTGCTGAAAAAGCAGAGGCGTGTGAAACAGCCCGGGACACGGGAGGCTGGCCCCCACCTGCACCGGATTGTTCTCCACCAGCTCCTGAAGCAAGTCTCTGGAAAACGGGCTTTCCAGCAGGTTCTCCGTGGAAAAAAGCACCAGGTTCGGCGGCCAGTGGAGGATTACAGCGTGGGAAATATGCTTGGACAGCAGCTGCAACAGATCGTTCAGCTGATTCCGGATGATCTCATCTGTGCCGTCCTTGGGCTTTCGCAGCTGAACCAATGTAATATAGAAGGTATCCCCCTCACTCCACTTCCGGAAGGCCAGCTGCAGCTGCAGCCGGTTGGCGTCATAAGGCTTTTTCAGCAAAATATTCAAAAAAATGTTGCCGGAATTGTCTGCGGCATTTTGAAAGAACAACTGGCCCAGGCTGGACTCCAGAATTTTGCTGATGGAAGCCAGCATCTGGCTGTCCCCCTGATTCAGCGGACGGTTTTTTGACAGTAGATTCAGCCGCCCGCAGAGAATTTCGTTAAAGTAAATGCTGGCGCTGATGCCCGGGTACTGCATCAGCTTATTGTTGCCGAACTGGTATGGCTGCTGCCCGCTGTTATAAAAATTGGTATCGCTGTAGGAATAGCGGATCATATTCAGGGCGTTGATGGAAGAATAGCCATACCGGTAGAGATAGGCCCACTCGGGATCCAGGGCGTCCTCCCCGTATTCCCGTGTCATCCCCAGGACCCGGCTGTTGGCGTCAAAAAGGATCAGCGGGTTTTTGATCAGCTTGTGCGCCGTCTCAATCATCCCCTGGTAATCCTTCTGCCGAATCTGCTGCTCCATGGCTGCCATCCAATCCTCATAGGAATCAAAAATTGCCTGGATCAGCTCAAAGACCCGGTTCAGCTCCATGTCCCGGATAATAATCCGGTCCCCCTCCCCATTGCAGATCACCTGGTTCCCTTCCTGGTAAATATAGACACAGTTGGTGGCATAGGCCAGGCGGGCGCTGTTTAAAATGGCGGGAGCATCCTCCGAAATTTCCAGCACCGGATCCAAATCCAGCAATTGATCGGCAATCATCCACATACTCAGCTTCATTTTGGACTCTCCTCTTTGTCACGCTTCCTTAGCCGTACAAGGGAAGTATACCAAAAAAGAGGAAAAATAGGAAGCGCTTCCGCACAAATTGTATGTACTTTTGGGAGCAGTACCGTGTTGACACCCTTCTCTGAATTCGGTGAAATTTTAGTAGAAACGAAAATTGTTTACAATAATCTTATATCCCGGGAAACATTTGAAAGACAGGAGGAATTGTGGAGATGGACAACACCAGAATCTGCTGGCCCAGAGGCTGACGCCCCAGTTTAAGGTGGTCACCGGCAAGCGCACCACCCACAATCCCCAACGGGAAAAACCGGTGGCCTCCACCGAGGAGGACGGGGTGGCTTACCTGTATCACGCCGGGCTGGACGGGTTTGAGATCGGAAAACTGTACTATGTATCCCCCAAGCGCCGGGAAGTCTATGAGAATCCCGGTTTCCGCTCCAACAGCGGGCCGGATCGGGACCGGGAGAGGGTATACACCCGGGGACCATCCAGCGAATGTCCGTGTTCTTTATGCCCTCCGCCGACTCCGTGTACGTAACCCGCGCCCGGGTGATGCGGTACACCAACTTTGACCACCTGCGGGAGCTGCCCGGCTACAAGCGGCTGGGCGCCCACATGCACGTTGCCGCCCAGGCCGCCTGGATCCGGGATCAACGGAAAGAACGGCCCTGGGAAAAGCTGATCAAGGAGCTGGGCATGGACATTTTTGCCCCCTGCGATTTCTGGGCGGAGGACATCAGCGAAGATAACCGGGAAGGACGAAAATCCGACCTGGAGCGACCGTCCCCGCTACATTATCAGCGAGCTGGACACCTACACCAAGGTGGATGAAAGCGAGGAGGACTGGGAAATGTATCCCATGACCAACTGTACCTACGTGCAGCTGGAGACCCTCCCCGGCACCGGCAACTGGGAGACCCTGGTCAACGCCCTGCGGGAGGGAAAGCATTTTTACTCCTTAAAAACAGGGAAAACCATACCCCAGGTACCGTTTTCCCTGTTTGAATCGTTTTAAAGCGCGTCTCTTACCGCGGAATCACCGGCAGAATCAGGTGGGACGGATATTCCGGCGTGTGCAAAATGGTCTGGTGGGCCACCACCGCCTCCTTGCCGTAGCCCATGGGCTCCGCCGTGTTCAGGTTCCGGTCATACTCCGGGAAGTCGCTGCTGGTGATCTCAATCCGGATCCGATGCCCCTTCTTGAAAACCAGGCTGATGGGGGCAATCTTCCACTCAATGGGATAGATCTCCCCGGGCGTCATGTAGTGGGACTCATAGTAGCCGTCCCGGTAGCGCATCCGGAACACGCCGGACAGATAGCTGTAGGCGGTGCCGTCCGGCAGCACGTCCACCAGGCGGATGAAGAAGTCCGTGTCCACCGCTGAGGACTGAATAAACAGCTTGGCGCGGACGTTGCCCGTCACCTCCACATCCTGCTCCAGAGGCGCCGTGGAGTAGACCAGCATGTCCGGACGGTCCTCCTTTTCCCGGCGGTCCCGGAAGATCCCCTTGTGCAGGTCGCTGTCCGTATTGTCGCAGGGATTCATGGGATCGTAGTCGTACTCGTCCTTCTCGCTGCGGCTGGGCAGCTCCCAGGTGAGGATGCCGTTGCCGTTTAAAGTCCGGGCGTCCCCCTGGCTGTCCAGGTACAGCGGCGTATACCGGGTCCGGGCCAGCGGCCACTCCTGCTCATCCCGCCACTCATTGTCCCCCATAACGTAGATCCGCACCGGTGCTCCCATGTCCACAGAGGTATCCCCCTTCAGGTACCGGTCGTAGAACTTCATAAAGCTATTGTACATTTCCCGGGTATAGCCGGAGTTGGGCGGGAAGTTCAGCTCCCCGTAGCGGACGCCGGAGTTGGAGCCGGTGCTGACGCCGTACTCGGTGGTATGGATCCAGGGGCCCAGCACCAGCCGGTGGCTCTTGGCCAGCTCCGGATCATCGGTCCGGTGGGACAGCAGTTCAAAGTTGTCCGCCGCTCCCTGGCACATATAGTCAAACCAGCCGGTGTAGAAGAAGCAGGGCACCTTCACGTTCTCAATGCCCAGGGGCTGGCCCATCCGGGCCCAGTACTCTCGGTCGTCGCAGTGGTCCACCCACTCATTGAAGAATTTCCGCAGCGGAACCCCTTCAAACTTCAGCACGTCCGCGTCCAGGAAGGGCAGCACATAGCATTCCTCCTCGTTGCGGTACCGCATAATATACTCAATCTCGTCCAGCTTTTTCTGGCGCTCCTCCGGGGTAAAGTCTCCCTTGCCGCTGAGAATGGCATTGCGCAGCTGCTTCATGTACCAGAACAGGCTGGTGCGGTGGGACAGTACCCCGTACATCAGGGTGGGAAGCCACCAGCCGCTGGCTCCTCCGGGAGCCGCCGCCGCCAAGGCCGGCGGCTGGGTGGAGGCAGCCAGAATCTGCTGGCCCCCGTTGTAGGAATAGCCAAAGGTTCCTACTTTTCCGTTGCACCAGGGCTGCTCACTGACCCACTGGATGGTATCGTATCCGTCGTTCCGCTCATTGGCAAAGGGGGTAAACTCTCCGTCTGACTGGCCGCCGCCCCGGACGTCGCACAGCAGAATGTGGTAGCCCCGGAAAGCCGTCTCATTGACCGAGTAGACTTCATTGGTGTAGAAGCTTTCCTTCAGGTACGGGGTCCGCACAATCAGGGCCGGCAGCGGGGTGTCACAGACCGGCTCCAGATGGTCGGCCCGCAGGATGACGCCGTCCCGCATGGGAATCTCAATGTTTTTGTGTACACGAACTTCTTGAATTGGTTCCATATCCTTTTCCTTTCTCCGCGGCGCCACAGCCGGGTGCCGCCGGAATCCTCTTGATCCGAACTGCCGGGGCTTTTTCAGCCTTCCCCGGTCTCCACCACCACCGCATCCCCCTGAACCCGGAAACGGGTGGAAATTTTCTGATCCTCCGTAATATCCCGCATATACCGGACAATCTCCTCAAACCCCGGCTCATCCGGCCCCACCACCCGAGGGTTGGAATCCTCGTCCAGCTGTACCGGCAGGAACTCCACCCGCTTGATGCCGCCGTTCTGCAGAATCAGCCGCGCCAGAATGGTCTTATAGGAATCCTCCGGCATTTTCTTCTTGGACTTTTTCCAATCCGGGTTCAATTTCATAATCTCCTGGTGCTGGGACTGCTGGTCCAGGTTTTCCGCAAAGGCCTGGGGCGGATCCAGGGCAAAGTTGGCCATGCTGTAGAAAATCACTTTCCCCTTGTACACCTCTATGGGCTTTAAAATGTGCGTGTGATGGCCCAGCACCACGTCCACGCCGGCATCGATGGCCGCATGGGCCACCATCCGCTGATAGTCTGCCAGCACCGCCGGCACAAAGTGGATACCCCAGTGGATGGAAAGAGCCAGCACGTCCACCTGGGGGCGCAGGGCTTTTACATCCTCCAGCAGGTTCTGCAGGTCATCCGGATGGGGGAAGGTGAAGATCCGGCAGGGCGTCCCCGGCTGGTCATGCTCTATGGGCTGGTATACGGTCAGCCCCCGCATGGGCGCACAGCCCGGCCGGTCCGGGGTGGCCCAATAGTCCTGGGGCAGAATGGTGTTGTACCCCAGGAAACCAATTTTCATGCCGTCCCGCTCCACAATCACCGGCTTTCTGGCCTCGGCCAGGTTCCGGCCCACGCCAATCACCTGCATCTCCTCCTGCCGCAGCACCTGGATGGTCTGGTAAAAGGCCTCCCGGCCCCAGTCCATACAGTGGTTGGTGGCAAAGGACATCACCTGGTAGCCGGCCCGGCGGATGGCCCCGGCCCCCGCCGGATTCCCCCGCATGGGGAGACGGCACTGGCAGGCGGGAGAACCCACCGATGCCAGGCAGGGCTCCAGCTGCCCGAATACCAGATCCCCGGTTTGGAGCACGTCCCGCACCCCGTCAAAAATGGAGTCCGGGTTTTCCCGGTTCATGCCCACATCTCCGGTAGCCAAAAATATCGTTTCCTTCTCCATATCCGTCTCCCGCTTTCTTGTTTGATACGATCTCCTTAAAAATGCTGCTCCATCCGCTCAATGACCTCATCCTGCATCTGAGGGTTCAGCTGGACAAAGTAGGCGCTGTATCCGGCAATCCGCACAATCAGCTCCCGGTATTCCTTGGGGTTCTCCTTGGCCGCCAGCAGCGTCTCCCGGTCCACCACATTAAACTGCACATGCTTGCCGCCGTTGGTCAGGTAGGTGCGGATCAGGGCGGAAAGCTTCTGCAGGTCCGCGTCGGACTTTAAGGCGGTGGTGCTGAACTTCATGTTCATCAGCGTGGCCTGGAACGGATCCTGGTTGATCTTCATGGCGCTGCTCATGACGCAGGTGGGGCCGCAGGTGTCCATGCCGTGCATGGGGGAAACGCTGCCGTCCGCCAGAATCTCATGGGCCTTACGGCCGTCCGGGGTTGCGCCGGTCAGCTCGCCGCCGGGCTGATGGGAGGTGATGGAGATGCCGGTGGGAATGTGGGGATGGCCGTAAATGGTCATCTTGGTGTCCACAATGGCGCAGAAATCCGCAAACCACCGGGTCACAATGTCATCCACATAGCTGTCATTGTTGCCGTACTTGGGCGCATGCTCAAACTCCTTCCGCATGTCCTCATAGCCTTCCCAGTCCGCCTCCAGGGCCTGGTTCAGCTGGGCCAGGGTGTATTTCTTTTCGTCAAAGACCAGCTTCTTTACCGCCGCCATCATATCACCAATGTTGATCATGCCGATGGGGTTAAACACCGCCCCGTTCTCAAAGGGCATTACCCGGTCAAAGGTATCCTTGCCGGACTCGATCCCCTGGTACATCAGCGCGGAACGCAGAGGATCCGGCAGCAGCTCCTTGGTGATGGTCAGCTCTACGTTGTTCTTCTCCGCAATAACGCCGAGAATGTAGTCCACCTGTTTCAGATAGCCCTGGTAGAAGTCCTCGTAGGTGGCAAAGGAGGCAAAATCTCCGGTCTTAATTCCGCACTGGTTGCCGGTTTTCACATCCACGCCGTTGTGGCGGAACACGTCAAAGATCAGCGGCATGGTCACCATGGGAACCGGGCCGGTCCGGGACTTGCCGGGAACGTTGGCGTCCAGGCAGCCGGTCATCACGTACTCCCGGGCATCCTCAATGGGCAGCCCCCGGGAGGTAAAGGTCTTAATGTAGGATTCATCTCCCACAAAGGCCGGCATTCCCAGCCCCAGGCGAACCACTTCCAGCGCCTTTTGCATCAGCTTTTCCGGCGTTCCCTTGTGGACCCGCAGGGTTAGGGTGTGATGAGGGGTTTTGGTGATGGCCGCCGCCTCCAGCAGCAGGTAGGTGATCTCATTGGTGGCGTCTGTGCCGTCGGCCTTCACACCGCCGATGGTGTAGTTGTGCCACTTGGCCATGCCGGCATTCTTCTTCCGGTTGTTCTTGCCGGAGGTCCGGTTCAGCTCCATATCCTTCAGCCGCAGGCAGCACAGCAGCTCCAGGGCCTCGTCCCGGGTGATGCGGCCTTCCGCCAGGTCTTTTTCATAGTAGGGATCCATGTACTGGTCAAACCGGTTGCCGGGCAGAGTAGTGGAGGGGCTCAGCATCAGGAACAGGAACCAGAAGCACTGGATGGCCTCCCGGAACGTAGCCGCCGGTTTGGCCGGCACCCGGGAACAGATTTCTGCAATCTGCTCCAGCTCCTTCTTCCGCTGGGGCCGGGTTTCCTTCTCTGCCATCTCTGCCGCCAGCTTGGAATACCGCTCTCCCAGGGTTTTCATCGCCTGGAAAGCGGAGATCACCGCCTGGTAGTAGCGGAATTTGTCCACCGAATCCTTCTCGGTAAAGCGCAGCTTGCTCTTTTCCTCCTCCGCCTGGCGGAGCAGCTCGTCCGCCCCCAAGTGCAGCAGCTTGGTGTAATCCGCGGACAGCAGGATCAGGGACGGCCCCAGCCCCAGGCCGGACTGGGCATAGCCGCCGCCCACGCCCTTGCCTTCCTTTTTACTCTTCCAGGGCGGCAGCACCAGGCCGGCTTCCAGCACAGAGATGATCCGCTCATTCTCATAAAAAATGTTGCCCTCCTGGTTGATCAGCGTCTTGGGGGAGAACTGCTTGTTCAGCCGCTGCAGCTCCACCTCATCCTCCGGGTCTATCCGAAATCCGTCCTCCTTCAGGGAGTCAATTTCTTCCTGCTCCCATGCGCCGTAGTCCGGATCAATTTCCAATCCCATGGGCTTGCTGGAGCCCTGGCCCACAATCAGCTCGTCCTCACTGATACCAATGGGCATCCGCTCCGCAATCTCCTGTAAAATCTTACCCCTCTGCACCATCACCGGCAGATTTTTGTATTTCTCCCGGGCCTCCAGGGTGATGCGGAATTTTTCAATGCAGATGGGGTAGTGGTCCACAATCACCCGTTTTTTGATTCGTTCAATTCGTTCAAACATTCCTCAAGCCTCCCCGTTTAAAAACATAGACCCTGGGGCAGGGACTGCCCCGCCCCGGGAAATCAGACTCCCCTGCCCGCCCTGGGGCGGGCATTCGCTTTCTGTGTTAGCGGTGTAGGATGTTTACTCCTTCCAGGAGAAGTCCGTACCGCGGATGGTCGTTCTGCGAGACGGAATTACCTCGTTCAAATCCGCGTTGTATACCACCAGAGTCGCATTCGTTACGATGGAATAGTAAGGAACATCCTCGCAGACCGTCTGGGTCAGTTGATAGGTGGCATCGCTGATAAACTGCTCGTCCGTGCTGCTCACCGCCTGGGCAGACAGTGCCGCGTCCTCCTCGTTGGTGTAGCCCAGGTTGGAGATGGTATAGCAGTACAGGTTGATCAGATCCAGAGAGCTGTTGCTGCCGGCAGTGCTCATGCTGTTAAAGCTGACATCGTATCCGCTGGTGTGATCCTTCTGGGTATCGTCAAATACAGCGGATTCTACCTGCATAATCTCGGCATTCAGGCCGATAGACTGAAGGGACTGCTGCAGAATTTCCGCGCTGGTGGTGGAAGCCGCGTCACCGCTCCGCACCATGATGGTAACGGTGGTTCCTTCCGCCACCCCAGCTTCCTGGAGCAGCTGCTTGGCAGTATCCAGGTTATAGTTATAGTAGTCATCCGGATGGTACATATCGCTCAGGTTTACCATACCATTGGAACTGCAGGTCTCGCAAACCTCACCAAAGCCGCCAAAGGCCGCTGCCAGAATACCCTCGTTGTCTGTCGCGTAGGCAATTGCCTGGCGCACCCGGGGATCCGCGCAGATGGAGTTTTCCGTGCAGTTGAACATCAGGTTAAAGGACTGATCGCTGTAGATCTCCATTCCCTGAAAACCGTCCGCCAGCAGGCTGTCGTAGTCGGAAGTCAGCACATCGTAGGCACAGTCCACCTCACCGGTCTGGAGGGCAGTAGTTCTCTGGGAAGCCTCGGAGATAAACATAATCTGCAAGTTCTTAATGGCCGGCGCGCCGCCCCAGTAGTCGTCCCGGGCCTCAAACTTGGCGTAGGAACCGGACACATACTCTGTCAGCACGTAAGGGCCGGAGCCAATGGGCTCGGAGGCCATGCCGTCCCCGCTGGCCTCGTAGGCTTCCTGGTAGAA
>CAZSAF010000009.1:12837-17843 GCA_964604605.1 uncultured Lachnospiraceae bacterium | reverse complement strand
AAGCCAAACTGGTCCTGCAGATCCTTCATCAGGTTCAGGATCTGGGCCTGGATGGACACATCCAGGGCGGAAACCGGCTCATCGCAGACAATAAACTTGGGGTTCAGAGACAGGGCCCGGGCAATGCCGATCCGCTGCCGCCGCCCGCCGTCCAGCTCATGGGGGTAGGAGTTGGCAAACCGCTGGGCCAGTCCCACCAGGTCCATCAGCCGCTCCACCTCCGCGTCCAGCTGTTCCCGGGTCATCCCCCCCTTCCGCTTCAGCGGCTCCCGGATAATCTCGCTGACGGACATCCGGGGATTCAGGGAGGCGTAGGGGTCCTGGAAGATGATCTGCATTTCTTCCCGGAGGGCATGGAGCCTTTTCTTGTCCACATGGGTCACATCCTCCCCCTTGTAGAAGATCTTGCCTCCGGTGCTCTCCTGAAGGTGCAGCACGGTCCGGCCCAGGGTGGACTTGCCGCAGCCGGATTCCCCTACCACGCCCAGGGTGGTTCCCTCCTCAATCTGGAAGCTGACATCGTCCACCGCATGGAGATCCCCCGCCGACGTGCGGAAATACTTTTTCAGATTTTGCACTTCTAATAAGGTTCCCATTTATTCTCCATCCTTTGCTCTCAAACATTTCACTATATGGCCGCTGGAAATCTCCACCTCCGCCGGATTCTGGTTCCGGCACGCCTCCGCGCAGTGGGGGCACCGGGGCGCAAACTTGCATCCCTTCGGCAGGTCCGTGGGATCCGGCATCAGGCCGGGCACCGGACTCAGCCGGTCCACATCCTCATCCAGGTCAATGAGGGAGCCAAACAGCCCCACGGTGTAGGGGTGGGTGGGATGGTCAAAAATGTCATCCACCGTTCCGTACTCAATAATCTCCCCGGCGTAGACCACCGCCACCTGCTGGCACATCTCCGCAATGACCCCCAGATCGTGGGTAATCATAATCACAGAGGTCCCGTACTCCTCTTTCAGATGGTTCATCATATCCAGCACCTGGGCCTGGATGGTCACGTCCAGGGCCGTGGTGGGCTCATCCGCCAGCAGCAGCTCCGGATGGCAGGCCAAGGCCATGGCGATGACCACCCGCTGCTTCATGCCGCCGGAAAACTGATGGGGATAATCGTGATACCGGCTGCCAGGGATCCCCACCTGCTCCAGCATATCCACCGCCCGCTTTTCCACCTCGGCTTTGGACAGCTTTTCGTGCAGATGGATGGCTTCTCCAATCTGGCCGCCCACCGATCGCACCGGGTTCAGAGATGTCATGGGATCCTGGAAGATCATGGAAATCTTTTTGCCCCGGATCTTCCGCATTTTGCTCTCCGGCAGCTTCAGCACATCCTCCCCGTCCACATAAATCTCGCCGGCGTTTACCGTGCCCTGGGGCTGGGGCAGAATCCGCAGGATGGCCTTGGCAATGGTGGTTTTCCCAGCTCCGGTCTCCCCCACCAGGCCCAGGGTCTCTCCCTTTTTCAGCTGCAGGCTGACACCGTTGACGGCGCAGACCTTTTTGCCGTCCGCCTTGTAGGAAACCTCCAGGTCTTTTATATCCAACAACAACTGCTCCGACATATTTTACCTCCTCCACTGTTTGCCGTGCTTTCCACGGCATAAAGGTATACCCGAAGGGTGCTAATCCTTCAGTTTGGGATCCAGCGCGTCCCGCAGTCCGTCGCCCAGCAGGTTGAAGGACAGCACCGCAATCATAATGGCCAGGCCCGGGAACAGCGCCAGGTACGGGTAATTCCGCAGGTAGTTCCGGCCCTCGGAGATCATGGTGCCCCACTCCGGTGAAGGGGGCTGGGCGCCCAGTCCCAGGAAGCTTAAGGTGGACGCAGCCAGAATGGACATGCCCAGGCTCATGGTCACCTGCACAATCAGCGGCGAGATGGCGTTGGGCAGCACATGCTTAAAGATAATCTCAAAATCATTGGCATTGGTGGCAACCGCCGCCTCCACGTACTCCTGATCCCGGCAGGTCATAAAGGAGGACCGGATAATCCGGGCAAAGATGGGGATGGAGGACACGCTCAGGGCAATGATGGTGTTGACGGTGCTGGCCCCCAAGGCGGACACCATGACCATGGACAGCAGGATGAAGGGAATGGACTGGTAAATGTCCAGGAACCGCATCAGCAGGTTGTCCAGGAAACCGCCGTAGTAGCCGGCAATGGCCCCAATGATCAGGCCAATCAAGGCCGCAAAGATCACGGACATGAAGCCGATGGTCAAAGACTCCCGGGAGCCGTAGATCAGCCGGCTGAAAATATCCCGGCCCAGCTTATCTGTGCCGCAGGGGTGTTCCCAGCTGGGGGATTGGAAGGTGTTGGTCAGATCCTGCTCCGCATAGCCGTATGGAGCCAGCACATCCGCAAACACCGCCACCAGCAGTAAAAAGATGATCACAAACAGGCCGATCATGGCAAAACGGTTCCGCTTCAGCCGTTTCATCACCGCCACAAACTGGCTTTCCTTCTTTTTTCTTACCTTTGTTTCTTTTGGACTGCTCATTTCTTTCCCTTTCCCTTCCTGTACTGAGAGCGGATACGGGGATCCGCAAAGGCATACACCAGATCCACCAGCAGCATGCATACGCCAAACCACAGGGCAATGACGAACACGCCGGCCTGGATTACCGCGTAATCCCGGGAGTTGATGGCGTTGATCAGGTAGTTGCCCATGCCCGGGATGGAGAAGATGGACTCCACCACCATGGAACCGGCCAGGGCGCCGGCAATCCTGGAGCCGATGACCGTGATAATGGGGATCATGGCATTCTGCAGGGCGTGGCCGTACACCACCAGGCTCTCCTTCTGGCCCTTGGCCCGGGCGGTGGTAATGTAATCCTGGCGGATCACCTCCAGCATACTGGACCGGGTCTGCCGGGCAATGCCGGCGGTGCCGCCCAGGGCCACAGACACGCAGGGGATAATGTAGCCCTGCCAGGTTTCAATGCCCATGGAGGGAAGGATCCCCAGCTTCAGGGCGAAGAGGGTAATCATCATCAGGGCGAACCAGAAGTTGGGCATGGACACGCAGAACAGCGAAGCCAGCATGGTCACATTGTCCTTCAGGGTGTACTGGTGGGTGGCTGCAATGACCCCGGCGGGAATGCCGATGATCACCGAGATCACCAGGCTGACCATGGCAATGGTCAGGGTGTAGGGAATCCGGAACAAAATCTGCTCCGAAATGGAGTTTCCGGTGGTGTAGGAGGTTCCCAGATCCCCCTGGAAGGCGTTGATCAGAAACCGCCCGTACCGGACCAGGAAGGGATCGTTTAAGCCCAGCTCCTCGTTCAAAGCCGCAATATTCTCCTCCGTGGCGTCAATGCCCAGCATAATCCGTGCCGGGTCGCCGGGACAGAACTCCAAAATGACCATAATCAGAAGGGAGACGCCCAACAGGATGGGAATCATCCACAACAAACGCTTGACAATATATCGAATCATTCCATTGCCTCCTCCCCACCGGCCAGCCGGTGTGCGTGCAGTACAAATTCTCCCTTGGAGCGATCCGTCACCACGCCCGGCAGCGCCAGGGCCGGGGTCAAAATCCGGATGGTCAGCTGATCCCCCTCAAAGCAGAAGGTCAGCTTGTCCGACTCAATCCGCCCAAAGCTGCGGCCGTACACCCGCAGGGTATTCCGGTCCCGCCAGGCCCCGCTGGCCATGTTCCGGGTTGGATCCTCCCCGTCGATAAAGTTGCCGTGGCTCAGGTTCACCGGAATGATCACATAGTCGGTGCTCTCCGGCCACTGGCCGCCAAAGCCGCAGGCCATCCGGTGCTCCCCGTCCGCCTGGGCGGTGACAATCTCCAGCGTCTCCCCGTGGTTCTGAAAATCAAAGCGGATGGTCCGGCAGCCCAGGGGGTTCGCCTCCAGCTGATACACCTCCCCGGAGATCTCCTCCGAAAGGCCGCTGCGATCGCTGCCCATGGGAGCCAGGTTCCACTGTTCCAGCGCCTCCGTCAGCTTCCAGTACGCCTCCGGGTTTTCCTCCAGGGGATAGGATCGGGCGTGCTCATACACCATCTCATGGAACATCTGCTGTAGGTCCACCCCGTGGTTGGTCTTGTTGCAGGCCATACAGGAAAACACCATGTTGGCTTCGGTGTACACACAGGAAAGGTTGTCGTTTCCGCCATGGAACACGAAGCCCTCGCAGGGCATTTTCCAGACCTGGAAGCCATAGCCGTACCGGCGGAACGCGTTGTGGTGCGTCACCGTGGGAACATGGAATTTGCCGAACAGCTCACACCACTTTTCCTGAATCAGCTGACGACCGTTCCAGCGCCCTTTTTTCAGGAACAGGTAGCCGATTTTGGTCAGCCCCTCCTGGGTGACACAGACGGTGGAAGGCTCCTGCTCCCCCTGCTTGTTGACCCGGCACAGCACATCCATCCCCAGCGGGTCCAGCACCCGGGGCTTCATGTACTGGAAAATATTCATGCCGCTTTTCCGCTCCACAATGGCTGCCAGAATGTGGGGGATGCCGTTGTTGTAGCAGAACCAGGTTCCCGGCTCGTAGGCAGGTGCCAGGGACAGGAAGGTTTTCACCCAGTCATCGCTGGCAAACAGATCCGCACAGGTATCCTCCGCCTGGCCGGTGTTCATGGTCAGAAGGTGGAAGACCGTCACCTTCTCCATCCGGGGAGAAAGGTTCTCCGGCAGCTTGTCCGGAAAAATATCCACCAGCTTCTCATCCAGCCGCAGGATCCCGTCCTGAAGGGCCAGCAGCACCCCCACTGCCACAATACCCTTGGCTGCCGAGTAGATCCGGTGGTACCGGTCCTTGGCAAAGGGCTTGCCGGCTCCCTCCGCGATAATGAAATCGTTTCGGATGATCTGGAAACTGTGCAGGTCCACCGCGCCGTTCCCATCCTTCTCCCGAACCGCCTCCAGGAATTTCAGGATGTCCGCGGAGGAGATTCCCTGTGCCTCCGGGGTACTGTACTTCAGATTCTCACTTCCCATTACCATTTTTCCTTCTCCTTCTGTTCCATTGC
>CAZSAF010000009.1:0-12737 GCA_964604605.1 uncultured Lachnospiraceae bacterium | reverse complement strand
ATTATCATTCCCTCCGTTTACAGCTCCGATACGTCGATGATGGCACCGGTCCCGGCGGAGCTGACCAGGTGGGCATACTTGGCCAGGGAAGGGGTCCGGGGCTTCCGCAGCGGCGCCCATCCACCCTTCCGCCGGGCCAGCTCCTCCTCCGGCACCAGGAGCCGCAGGGTCCGGTGGGGGATGTCAATCTCAATCTCATCCCCGTCCCGCACAAAGGCAATGGGGCCGCCGGCCGCCGCCTCCGGAGAGACGTGCCCCACGCAGGGGCCGTGGGTGGCGCCAGAAAACCGGCCGTCCGTCACCAGGGCGCAGTCCTCATCCATCCCCCGGCCCATGATCAGGGCGGTGGTGGAGAGCATCTCCCGCATCCCTGGGCCTCCCTTGGGCCCCTCGTACTGGATGACGATCAGGGTGCCTTTTTCAATGGTATTCCCGCTGATGGCCGCATCTGCCTCCTCCATGGAATGGAACACCCGGGCTTTCCCCTTAAAATAGTACATGGACTCCTTTACCCCGGACTGTTTGATCACCGCTCCATCCGGCGCCAGATTACCCCGGAGCACCGCAATGCCGCCCTCCGGCTTCTGGGGCTGCTCCATGGTTTTCAATACATCGTCCGGCTTTGCCTCCACCTTCTCCAGCAACTCTCCCCAGGTTTTCCCGGTGACGGTCAGGGCCTCCGTGTACAGCCGGCTCTCAATGGTTTTCATCACCGCCGGAATGCCGCCGCTGGCGTCCAGGGATACAATGGGGTATTTGCCCGAGGGCTGCAGGTTGCAGACAAAGGGGACCTGCCGACTGATCCGGTCAAAGTCCTCCAGGCTCAGCTCCACCCCCGCCTCATGGGCAATGGCCATCAGATGGAGCACCAGGTTGGTGGAGGAGCCGGTGGCCATAGCGCCGGCCACGCCGTTGAGCAGAGCCTCCCGGGTCAGGATTTTCCGGGGTGTGATCCCCTTTTGCAGCAGCTCCATGACGCAGCGGCCGGATGCCTTGGCAATCTGCTTGCGCTGGTTGGAAACCGCCGGAACGGTCTCGGCCCCGGGCAGGGCCATTCCCAGCACCTCCGTGAGCATACACATGGAATTGGCGGTGCCCAGGTGGGCGCAGCTTCCCACTGTGGGCAGGGCTGCCCTCTCCGCCGCCTTCATCTCCTCCACGGTGACGGTGCCAGCCTCCACCCGCCCCGGGTACTCCCGCAGCTCGCTGGAGCAGAACAGAGGGTTTCCTCCCACATTTCCCGGAAGCATAGGCCCCCCCGGCACCACCACTGCCGGAATGTCCAGCCGGGCCGCCGCCATCAGCATCCCCGGGATAATCTTATCGCAGCCGGGCAGCAGCACTATGGCGTCAAACGGATGGGCTTCCACCACCATCTCCACCGAATCCGCAATCAGATCCCGGCTGGCCAGGGGATAGCACATGCCCCGGTGCCCCTGACAGAGGCCGTCGCAGATGGCGATGGTCTCCGACTGGCGGGGCACACCTCCCGCTTCCAAGATTCCCTGCTTCACATAGTCTGCCAGCTCCCACAGATACACATGCCCCGGCACCATCTCGCTGAAGGAGCCGATCACTGCCACAAAGGGCTTCTTCAGATCCTCCTCGTCCATGCCGGTGGCGTACAAAAGCGCCCGCTGTCCGGAACGACCCAGCCCGTTGGTCAGCGTGCTGCTCCGGTAACGGCTGTCCTTCATCTCAAATTCTTTTTCGTAGTCCATTTTTTCCTGCCTCTCTGCCCGTATCGGCTGTATCCTTTTCCGGCGAAAGCCTCCCCGCCTTCCATGCGCCCGGCCGACCCCGTTCCAACCGGCCAGGTCTCCACAGCAACCATAGCACCTTTTCTTTTGAAAGTAAATTTCATTCTTCTTTCTGTTCTTTTAATTTTTCTACATGAATCCTTGCGCTCTCTCCGGTCTTGTTCTATAATGGCGGCAGTTGGATGGCGCCGGCAAAAGGAAGGCCCTGCCCGCGGCGGAAGGGCGGGCACCGGCGGCACCGGGGAGGAAACACATGAATCTCAAGGAGATCGCCTACATGGTCAAAATTGCGGAGGAGGGGGGCATCACCCGGGCGGCGGAAAAGCTGTACCTGACCCCCTCCGCCCTCAACCAGCAGCTGCTCCATTTGGAGCGGGAGATTGGCACCCCGCTTTTTCACCGTTCCCGGCGGGGCTGGACGCCCACGGAGGCCGGGCAAATTTACCTGGAGACGGCCCGGGAGATGCTGCGGATGGAGCGGGATACCCGTCTCCGGCTTCAGGACCTGGCGGATACCAAAAAAGGCACCCTCTCCGTCGGCTTTCCGCCGGAGCGCGGTACCTCCATGTTCACCCATGTCTATCCCCTGTTCCACCGCCAGTACCCGGAGGTCACCGTCCGGGCGGTGGAGGCCAGTGTCCGCCGGCCTGTGCTGCAGCATCCTTCCCAACTGGGAGTCCCTGCCCCGGAGAGAGGGGGTCTACCTGTTCTGCCTGCCGGAGCGTCCTTCCTGGAAGCTAATGGCCCTGGTGCGGAAGGGAGAGTATCTGACCCAGCCGGCCCGGCAGTTTCGGACCCTGGCCGCCGCCTACTGGCAGGGCCGGGAGCCGTTCAATATTTCTCCACGATCCCGTACTGCTTCATCTTCCGCCACAGGCTGGTCTTGCTGATCCCCAGCAGTTCCGCCGCCCGGATCCGGCTGCCCTTGGCCTGGTTCAGCGCCCGGATCACCGCCTCCTTCTCGTTCAGCGGCAAAAGCCCCTGGGGCCGCTTTTCCGCAGCCTCCGCTTCTATTTCCGAACCGCTTTTCCGGAACAATTCCACCACATCCGACTCTTTCCCCTTCATCCGCTGCATGGTCACATCCGCCAGCTGCCGCTCCACAAAGGTGGCGGACAGCTGCGGCTGATCCGCCACAATCACCAGCCGCTCGCAAAAATTCTTCAGCTGCCGCACGTTTCCGGTCCAGGCGCAGCGGCAGATTTTCTCCTCCGCCTCCGGGGAAACGGTCACTCGCTTTTTCAGGGACTTGCCGAACTCCTCCAGAAACTGGCGGGTCAGAAGGCGGAGGTCATCCTCCCTCTCCCGCAGCGGCGGAATGTACAGGGTCAGCACGTTGAGGCGATAATACAGATCCTCCCGGAATTTTCCCTGGCGGATCAGTTCCTCCAGGTTCTTGTTGGAGGCGGCAATCACCCGGATGTCCACCGGAATCTCCTTGTCATCCCCCACCCGGCGGATCACCCGCTCCTCCAGCACCCGCAGCAGCTGCACCTGGCCTGCCAGATCCATCTCCGAGATCTCATCCAAAAACAGCGTTCCGTGGTCGGCAATCTCCACCAGCCCCCTTTTCCCCTTTCGGGAAGCGCCGGTGAACGCCCCGTCCACATAGCCGAACAGCTCGCTTTCCAGAAGGTTCATGGGGATGGCTCCACAGTTCAGAGCCACAAATGGCTCCTCCTTCCGCGGGCTGGCATTGTGGATGCTCTGGGCAAACAGCTCCTTGCCGGTGCCGGTCTCCCCCACAATCAGCACGTTGGAGCCATACTTGGCAAACTGCCTGGCCAGCCGCTTAGCCTCCGCAATCTCGGCGGACTCCCCCACAATGTTGGCAAAGGAATACCGGGCCTTGTGCCCCTTGGAATAATAGTTCTGCTTCAGGGTAGCCTCCAGGTTCTCAATTTTGTGGAATTCCGTAAAATGGAATACGGCTCCCATCACCGCCTGCTTTTTGGTCAGGGGGGTAATGTTCATCACAAAGGTCTGCCCGTTGTACTCCAGGACATGGCCGTAATACTGCTTTCCCTTCCGCAGCACGCCCTCCACTATATCTTGTGGCAGCACCGGAATCACATCCCAGATTTTCTTCCCTTCCATTCGTTCTTCCCACTGAAACGCCCTCTCCGCCACCTGGTTGTACAGGGAGATTTTTCCCTGGTCCTCCACGGTGATCATGGCTTCAAAGGCATAGTTCATCACCGTCTGCATCTCCGCGTAGTTCTTTTTGTAAGCAGAGATGGCCTGGGCCACGGTTTTTCCCAGATCCAGGTCCCGCTGGATGGAGTTGGAGGAGGAAGGCCGCAGGATGTAAAAAGCCTCAATATCCACACGCTCCGCTATATCCCGGAAGTTTTTTCCACAAACCACATAGTCAAATCCCCGGCTTTTCAACCCCAGAAGAAAGCTTTCATCTTTATTTTTATCCAGGGTGGGCACCAGAATGTTGACAATGGACATGCGGAAGATGGCGCTGTACAGTGCTTCGTCAATGTGAAGGGGCTGGTGGGTCAAAAGCGCCACCCGGGGCAGGCGGTTTTCCTCCCGTCCGCGCTGCTCCTCCCACCGCTGCCGCACCTTCCAGAGAACCGGGATGGTCTCCTCATTATAGTAGAGGGACCGGACAATGGGAATGGTACAGTGGAGCTTGTTCAGCCAGGCCAGGGTCCGCCCTTTGGCCATCATCACATCCACATCCCGGTCGTAGGCAATCTCCATGCACATGCGCACATATTCCTCCCCGGAATCCGGAAGGGTTTTGGGATATATGGAGATGCCGATGCGCTTGGCGTACTCCATTGCCACAGAAAGCTCTGTCTGGTCGGTGGTCAGGTACATTATTTTGATCATGCTTTTTCCTCTTAATAGACAAAGAATGCCCCTATATGCAAGGGCATTCTCCCATCGTTTACGAAAAAAAACGGTCCTTTTTCTTTAAAGCAGCGTCCAGGGCCTGGCGCTCTTCCTTTCCCAGCGCAGACTCCGGCTCTCCCTCATGGATCTCTTTCACATAGATGTAGCAGGAATTGCGGCTGTGCATGGCATTGAGCAGGAAACCGGAGTTGGTCATATCCAGCAGGGCCAGGGCAAAGCTGGACTGCCCTCCCATTCCCTCAAAGGCATTGTATTTGACAATGCCGGTCTTCTGGTAAGTATTAGAAAGGCTGCGGCTGACCACCTTCATCACATCCTTGTTGGCCAAATCCTGGTCCAGCAACTTCTGGGTATTCTCATAGATTTCCACCATCAGGTCCTCCAGGCTCTCCGCGTCCCGGCCCCGCATAAACAGGTTGTACCGGCGGTATACCTTCTCCATCTTAATCAGGCTGATGACCACAACACCGCCCAAAAATACAATCAGCCCTGCCATAATGGCAACCAAAATGACCGGGTCAAATCCCAGTTGATTCAAAATGCTGTCTGACACCTGTCAGTTCCTCCTTTTATAGCTTGCGAAATAGATCCATGAGGCGCTCCAGCTCCTCCACGGAGTAATAGTCCAGCTGAATTCTTCCTCTCCCGTTTTCCCTTCTCTGAATCACGGCCTTGGTACCGGTCAGGGCCCGCAGCTCCTCCTCCAGCTTTTCATAAATAAACTGATCCTTCTCTCTCCAGCTGTCATCCTTCTTTGGAGCCGGCGGCTTCTGCAGCTCCCGCACCAGTTTTTCCGTCTCCCGGACGGAAAGCTTCTTTTCCATCACCTGACGGGCGGCATCCAGCTGCCGTTTCTCATCCTCCAGAGACAGAATGGCCCGGGCATGCCCTTCGGAAAGCTCCCCGGCAGCCAGCCAGCCCTGGATTTTTTCCGGAAGGCGCAGAAGGCGAAGGCGGTTGGCCACGGCAGCCCGGCTTTTTCCCACCTTCTCCGCCACTTCCTCCTGGGTCAGGTGGAATTCCTGCATCAGCGTCCGGTAGGCCTGGGCCTCCTCCACCGCATTCAGGTCCTCCCGCTGAATATTCTCAATGAGGGCAATCTCCATGGCTTCCTGATCGGTAAATTCCTGGATCAGCACCGGAATTTCCCGCAGGCCTGCCAGCTTCGCTGCGCGCCACCGCCGTTCCCCCGCCACAATCTCATAGTGATTGTCCCGTTTCTGTACCAGAAGGGGCTGCAGGATCCCATGCTGGCGGATGGACCCTGCCAGTTCCTCCAGCGTTTCCTCATCGAACTTCTTTCTCGGTTGTCCACGATTTGGCTCTACCTGAGAGATTTTCAACATAGTAGGAGCGGTTTTACCCACAGTTTCCACAGAGTTGTCCACACTCTTTTCGCTGTTTGTGGATAACTTTTCCGTTTTCTGGGTTTTCCCTGTGGATATATTAGGGATTAACGAGTCCAATCCTTTGCCCAAACCGCTCTTTCTGCTCATGCCTGTTCCTCCTCTCCGTTCCCATAGCGAATAACCTCCTCTGCCAGCAGCCGATAGCTCTCTGCGCCGGCAGACTTTGGATCGTACTGGGTAATGGGCATCCCATGGCTGGGAGCCTCCGCCAGCCGCACATTCCGGGGGATAATGGTCTTATAGATATTCTGCCGCAGATTGTTTTTCACATTTTCCACCACCTGCAGAGATAGATTGGTCCGGGCATCGTACATAGTGAAGACAACCCCTTCCATCTCCAGTTCCGGATTCAGCCGTTCCTTTACCAGGTTGATGGTATAGATCAACTGGGACAGCCCTTCCAGCGCATAGTATTCGCATTGGATGGGCACCAGAACCGAATTGGCCGTGGTCATGGCATTTACCGTCAGCATATTCAGGGACGGAGGGCAGTCAATGAGGATGAAATCATACTGGTTCCGGACGGATTCCAACTGATCCCGCAGGATAAACTCTTTGCGGTCAATTCCAATCAACTCTATTTCCGCCCCGGAGAGGTTCACATTGGACGGCAGCAAGTCCAAATTCTCCTCCACATTGTGCAGAATTGCCTCCTGCGCCGCACAATCGCCGATCAAAACCTCATAGACAGTCTTTTCCAGCTCGTCCTTGACAACTCCAAAGCCACTGGTGGTATTTCCCTGGGGATCCAGGTCAATGACCAGAATTTTTTTTCCCAGCTCCGCCAGACAGGCAGACAGATTGATGGCGGTGGTGGTTTTTCCCACGCCGCCTTTTTGATTGGCAACGGCAATAATCCTCTCCATACACTTCCTCCTGTCCGGCATCGGCCGTATTTTTCTAAAAAGTCAGGATGTTTCACGTGAAACATTTTCACGCCAAGGGTTCGCAAGTCAGAACATCGAAGGCGTTTTCTGGTTCCACATAAGACAGCTTGCGCCTTGCGGAGCCTTTTCAGCCCCCGGAGAGCACCCTGTATCTCACGAAATCCCACCTGCAGCATAAGCGTCAAAGCTTTTTTGACATCATTATTAGTATAGCATACTTTTTTTCGCTTTTCTATAACAGTTTTCTTAAGATGTTTCACGTGAAACATTTTTGAAGGGTATCATAGAGGTCAAAATACCTTTTGATCCCAACGTCATACGATTTTCCCTTTCTCTGCGGGATCCGACCAACCTTTTTCCGGTATTTTTCCCTTGCCCGTTTCTCAGAGGACACATTTCAAACCATCGGCGGCATTTCCGCTTGCCATTTTCTTTCCGGAAAAGATTAAGGCCGGAAAATCTTCTTCAAATAGATCACATCCGGCATAGGATTGTGGTAATAGGCTTCCATCTCCACGAACCCCAAGAATTTATATAGAGAGAAATGGCTGCGGTCATAGGCCGAAGGGTGTCCAATACCATCTCCTGAAAGCCGTCTTCCCTGGCCAGACGCAGAATTTCTTCCACCAGCTGTCTTCTCACCTGTTTTCCCTGGAATTCCGGCTTCACATACAACCGTTTCATTTCACAGCAGCCTTTCCTGAGCCGGTGATAAGCCACACAGCCGATCACTTCTCCCTCCTCTGAGAGAGCCGCCAGGATTTTCCCCTGCCCATTCTCCTATTTTTCTTCCAGATGCTCCAATTCCTGCTCCAAATTTTGAAAGGTAAGATCCCGATGGAGGGAATCGGTATGTTCCACAATCAATTCTCTTATTTCCTTTATACTATGTGATGTTGGTGTCAAAAGATATTTTGCCCCCTATGATACCAGATTGCTCCGCACTGCGTCCTTCCGCAGCATTCCGAGGAATGCCACTACGGAGTTTTGCACCCTTTTTTCTCGCTTTTCCGTAATCCAGATCGCTGAACTACAGAGATTCTAAGCCCTTTCACCAATTTCTCCGTAATCCAGACCAGACAGTTGCTTTCGCAAAGCAAAAATGTTTCACGTGAAACACTCCTGGGATTACATTTTAATCATACAACTACTTCCCAAAACTGTATGCCTCCTGCAGGTGGCCGGTTTTTTCAATCTGTGGCTTTCCGTTGGTGTCGCCACAGCCACCGGCCAGCACCATTCCTTTGTCATGAAAGTCAATATAGTTGACCAGTGCAAACCGGTAATAGGAAACGGCCTGCTCAAAGGTCCAGAAATAGAGCGGCGAGGCAAATACCAGGCAGTCTGCTGCCTTAATTTTAGGAACCATCTTGTTAAAATCATCCCCCAAACATTGCTTTAATGATACTCCATCATCAGCAAATCCTTCAATGCCGCCACCTTCTCATCCATTTCCCCTTTTGGCCAGGCAACCACTGTGTAAAAGTGAAAAGGCGGCGTCAGAGGCATGCGGAACAGGAAGGAATCACCAAACTGGTAGGGAAGGAATCCCGCGCATCCACTATGGGCTAAAGCGCCAATGGAGTCGCCCTCGCTTTCAATAATCCGTACTTTGGCTGGCGCAAAACCCACCTGGGACAGATAGGCATCCTCGTAAATGCGGGCTGGCACTTTTTCCCGGTGCAAAAAGAACGGTTCCTCCTTTAAGACCTCGGTCCAGTTTTCTCCCTTCCGCAGCCGTTCCACCGCCGGGCTGGAATAGGAGACAGCCAGAAACATCTCATTTATATGCAGGATATGGTAAAAAAAGTCATTCTTGGGGAGCCGGTGTGTATTAAAAATGGCCAGATTAATGGCTCCCTCCCGCAGCGCCGGCCGGGCATCTTCCTCATCGCCGGGAATCACCTGTACGCGCAGATCCAGGAAACGATTCTGTCGCAGTGCGTTTACCAGGAAGCGGAGGGAATCGCAATAAGCCCTCTGGCATAAAATTTTGATCTGATTTTCCTGTTTTTTTCGAAGTTCATCCATACTTTGCCGCATCCGCTGCTGGGCAAACAGCATACTTCTGGCGCTGTTAATCACAACTCTACCCACATCCGTGGGGATCATTTTCCCCTTTTCCCGCAGGAACAACGGATTATGAAACTCCTGTTCCAATTTCTGCAGCTGCTTAGTCAGTGCCGGCTGGGAGATAAAGCAGGCTTCCGCTGCCCGGGAAATGTTCTCCATCTGCTCTACCGCGATCAGGTATTGGGCCTGTTGCAAATTCATCGAAAATCCCCTCCTTTCCGAAAGCGATTATTATACGCTTCCACCAAAGATTTGGTAAAAGTATTGGGGCAGGGCTCCCCGCCCACCAGGAAAGGCAGTTTCTGCGAGAGCAGGGCGCAGAGCATATCATCCACCGGAGATAGCTCATATTCCCGCCGGAACATCGCGCCGGTATAAATGTAATAGGTTTCGGGAAGTCGGAAATACCGCATATTTTTTTCTTTTCCCGCCTTGCTGGAAAAGGTGAAGTAGGCGTATTGACCGGTTTTGGCTAACCCGTCTATAAACAGGGAGCTTTCTGAGACGAACTCGACTACCGGGGAGAATTCCAAGTCCGCGTAAATCTGTTTTGTTTTCTGTCCCATGGAGGTTTTGGACGCATGGCGCAAAAACGGAACCCCCTCCAGCCACTTAAACAGCTTGGAATCCGCTTTCGGCATCGCCCTCTCCCTGTTATCCTGCAAATAGGCTGCGGGAAGAAAAACAGAAGGAACCGCCAGAACCAGTTCATTTCGATAAAAGAGCGCCGCCTTCATGTCATGGGAGGGCGCATTCGAGATGGAGCAGATCGCCAGGTCAATCTCCTTTTTGCGCAGCAACTCCCATAATGTATAGGCCAGGCCCTCCCGGGTGGTTAATTGTAAATCCGGGTACTCTGACAAAAGCTGTGGAAAAATTTCCACCAGATGCTGGAGAGAAATGGTACTAGCACCCACCCGAAGAACCGGCCGGCTGACCTTTTTTTCCTGGGAGAGGGAACGATACAGGGAATTCTGGATATTCAACATCCGGCCCGCATACTCCAGATAGATTTTCCCCGCGTCCGTCAGGGTAAAAGAAGGGGCGTCATGGATATATAACGGGAGTCCCGCGTCTTCCTCCAGCCGATCCAGGCAGCGGCTCAAGGTAGAAGGCGCTACCCCTACCTTTTGGCTTGCCTGCCGCAGGCTGTGGCATTGGGACATCTCATAAAACCAGGAAAGGTACTTGGTTTTCATACACTCAGGCCTCCTTTGTGTTGCGTTTTAGTTATATATTAAGTGATAAAGTACTATTTGTCAAATTCGACAATACATATTATATTTCTAAATACAAATACATTTTTTCACATACACAGAACATATTTTTATTTTGTAAGATATTGTTTTGAAACGTAGGTTTCATTTTTAAACATTTTTTCAAAAATTTTTCCCGTGCGCCGGAAAATAGCATGAATTTTCAAGGAGGTTATTATGAGCAAGCACTTTAAACCCAAAAATTCCGACAGACGTTATATTCGTGACATAGACGAATATTACAAGCCTTATTTTCAAATAAAGGCCGTCTATTTTACTGCAGGAAGCAACATTGCATTCGTGGAGCGCCAGCAATACCGCATGGAATCCCCTGCCCTGGAGATGGATGAGGTAATGATGGTGGCAGCGGAGGATCTTTCCCGGATCTACGCGCCCAAGATGAAACTGGCGGCACAGGAGGATACCCTGACATTGGAATACGAAGGGAAAACCGCAACCCTGCAAACCGGCAGCAAAGACCTGAAGACCCAAGATCAGACGGTGGAAATGGAGAAAGAGCCTGTCTCCGTAGACGGAAAAATCTATCTGGACGTGGAGACTGTCATGGGCAAAGCCTTTGGAAAATATACCATCTGGGACAACACCTACCTGGCTCCGGGAGATTATCTGGGTATTGGGGAATCGGATCAGGATCTGTTCCAAAACCCCAATATTGTCAAAGATATGATCATCGCAGGGCCAAAAAAGACCGGTATTCTACGCCGGGCCTACTATTTTGAGGATGGCCATGCCATTATGCCTTATAATCTGTATGTGCCCACCACCTACAACCCGAAAAAACCCACCAAGCTGGCCATTTACCTCCACGGCGCAGGTGGCAGCTGCACGGAGGACCGGGATCTGAACCGGGTGCCCCTGGCCATTGAAACCGCCAGTGAAAAAATGGGGGCCATTACTTTGTTCCCCGAAGGCTACAGCCAGGGATTTTACGGTGGTGCCACACCAGACCTGCATCCGGAGCTTATGAACCTCAGCGAAAAGGAAAAGCACTATATCGAACTCTGCGAGCTGGAAGTTCTGGCCGCCTTAAAGCAGGTAAAAGGGGAGTACAACATTGATGAGAAGAACATTTTCCTCTATGGAAACTCCATGGGAGGCGGCGGCACCTTCTGGCTGGCCATGCATTATCCCATCTTCCGGGCCATTGCCCCCTGTGGCGCTATGACCACCAATGATATGAATTCCTTTGACCTGAGTAAAATGAAAGGGCTGCCTGCCCTATTTGTCTGCGGTACAGAGAACATTGGCTATGATCAGCTGCCTCTGAATGTGGCCTGCCTGCGGAAACACGGGGTAAATGCGGCACTGCGGACCGTGGCCGGCGGGATCCATGCTTCTGCCTGGGCCTACGCGGTGGGAGACGTGTACAAATTTTTTGAAGAAAACGCTGCCCAATAGGAGAGGAAAGGTGGAAACGGAATGTCTCCAATTATTTTTGTGGTTTTTGCTTTCATTTTAGCAATTTTCCTCAACTGGAAACACAAAATCAATATGGGCCTGGTCTCCGCAACCGCGGCATTTTTCATTGGCTGCTTTCTGATGGACCTGTCCCCGGGAGAGCTGAAAGAATTCGTTCCGATCAAAGTGATTTTTCCGGTGGTCTCTATTACCATGTTTTATGGTTTTGCTCTGGAAAACGGAACGTTAATCAAACTGGTACATCACCTGCTGCACAATAACAAAGGGGTCATTTCCCTACCAATCTTTATTTTTTGCGTATGCTTTGGCATGGGGCTTCTGGGTTTAGATGCCGGATCCACCGTTGTCATTATGGCTCCCATTGCCATGACACTGACCGCTTTGATGAAACTGGACGCCATTACCGTAGCTGCTGCCGTACTGTTGGGCGCTCCCATGGGTGGAAACTACATGTTCGGCAACAGCGGAAGCATTATCCGGGGGCTGATGGAAGAATACTGGGACGCCGGCCAGTCCCTTACCATGGCATCCGCCAGTTTCTGGGACGGCGTAATTCTGTTTACAATTATTTTTCTTCTGGTCTTCCTGATCCGGCTGTCACAAGCCAAAAAGCAGATAGCCCATCTGAAAGAGTCCGAGTCCAGATCAACCGGGAAACGAGATATGGAACCGATGACGTCCCTGCAGAAAAAGAACCTGATCCTCATTGGCATTGTGGTATTTTTCATTACCGTTCCGGCGGTACTGGGCTCTATTTTCCCCCACTCTGTGCTGGGGGTGCTGGCCCGAAAGATGGATGTGGGATTCCTGGCCCTGACCGGGGCCCTGGTGGCATCCTGCCTGAATCTGGGAGACCTGGGCACCGTGCTCCGAAAACATGTTCCCTGGAAAATTTTGATTATGGTCAGTGGTATTTCCATCCTCATGGGGGTGGCAGATGCCTGTGGGCTCATCGAAATTCTCAGCTCCGCCGTCAATGACAACGTACCAGTACAGCTGATTCCCGCCGCGGTGGTGATTATTGCCGGTCTTATGAGCCTG